>NZ_RZOI01000480.1:0-4796 GCF_004022645.1 Mesorhizobium sp. M4A.F.Ca.ET.020.02.1.1
TCGACGGGCTCAGCCACAACGAGGCCGAAGAGATCACCGAGGAAGGGGCCGGCGCCGGCGCCGACGTGCTGTTCCATGCCGTGGTGGAGACGGCTGTCATCGTGGAGTGAGGTCTGAAATTTAGAATTCAACGCTGCTCGCAAAGAAGCGCGACTGGAACAGGGGAACGAGAAAATGACCAAAGTGATCAGGAACGGCACGATCGTCACGGCCGACCGCACCTGGAAAGCAGACGTGCTGATGCAGCACGGCAAGATCGTCGCCATCGGTTCGAACTTGCACGGCGATCATGAGTTCGACGCCACCGGCTGCTACGTCATGCCGGGCGGCATCGATCCGCACACCCATCTCGAAATGCCGTTCATGGGCACCTATTCGGCCGACGATTTCGAATCCGGCACCCGCGCGGCACTGTCCGGCGGCACGACCATGGTGGTCGATTTCTGCCTGCCGGCGCCGAAGCAGTCGCTGCTCGAAGCCTTGCAGATGTGGGACAACAAGACCTCGAAGGCGGCCTGCGACTATTCCTTCCACATGGCGGTCACCTGGTGGGGCAAGCAGGTGTTCGACGAGATGGCGACCGTCGTCGACAGAGGCATCACTTCGTTCAAGCACTTCATGGCCTACAAGGGCGCGCTGATGGTCGACGACGACGAGATGTACGCGTCGTTCCAGCGCTGCGCCGATCTCGGCGCGCTGCCGCTGGTGCATGCCGAGAATGGCGACGTGGTCGCAGCACTGTCGCAGAAGCTTCTCGCCGCCGGCAACAACGGTCCGGAGGGGCATGCCTATTCGCGGCCGCCGGAAGTGGAGGGCGAGGCGACCAACCGCGCCATCATGATCGCCGACATGGCCGGCGTGCCGCTCTATGTCGTGCACGTTTCCTGCGAGCAGGCGCATGAGGCCATCCGCCGCGCGCGCCAGAAGGGTATGCGGGTGTTCGGCGAGCCGCTGATCCAGCACCTGACGCTCGACGAGAGCGAATATTTCAACAAGGACTGGGACCATGCCGCGCGCCGCGTGATGAGCCCGCCCTTCCGCAACAAGCTGCACCAGGACTCGCTGTGGGCGGGCCTGCAGGCCGGATCGCTGCAAGTGGTGGCGACCGACCACTGCTCGTTCACCACGCAGCAGAAGCGCAATGGCGTCGGCGACTTCACCAAGATCCCGAACGGCACGGGCGGCCTCGAGGACCGGCTGCCGGTGCTGTGGACGACAGGCGTCAACACCGGCCGGCTGACGATGAACGAGTTCGTCGCGGTGACCTCGACCAACATCGCCAAGATCCTCAACATGTATCCGAAGAAGGGCGCCATCGTCGAAGGCGCGGATGCAGACATCCTGGTCTGGGATCCGAAGCGCAAGAAGACGATCACCTCGAAGAAGCAGCAGTCGGTGATCGACTACAACGTCTTCGAAGGCTTCGTGGTGACTGGCCTGCCGCGCTTCGTCTTCTCGCGCGGCGAACTGTCGATCGAGGAGGCGGAGGTCAAGGCCAAGGTCGGCCATGGCGAATTCGTCGCCCGCGAGCCGAACGCCGCGGTCAACCGGGCACTGTCGACCTGGAAGGAGATCAGCGCGCCGCGCAAGGTGGAGCGCACAGGCATTCCGGCGACCGGGGTTTGAGCGTGCGCGTTTCTCATCTTGCGTTTGCGGCCGCAGCGCTGCTCGTCGCCGGTCAGGCTTCCGCGGCGGCGATCGACCTGTCGAAGCCCTATGGCAACAAATCCGGCTGCATCAACAAGAACGGCCAGGAAATCTATGCCGAGGACATGCTGCTGTTGACCGACGAGGCATTCGTCACGGTGGCGAGTGCCTGCACCTTTACCGAAAAGAAGGCACAGGCCGACGGCTCGCTGCTGGTCAAGGCGCAATGCCAGGCGGAAGGCGAGGAGGGTGAGTCACCCGCCCAGTTCACCATCAAGCGCAGCGCCAAGAACGCCAAAAAGCTGGTGATCGCCGACGAGGACGGCAATGTCATGGGAGAAGTCTCCCGGTGCAAATGACGCTTGGAGTTTTTCCCTCGATTCCGAAGCGAGACAGCATTTGTGCGACGCCACGCGATTCCGCTTGGCTGCAAAATGCCCTAGGCGACCAGCGCATCCAGTTCCGGCAGCAGGACGACGCTTTCCTGCTCGTTGGGATCGGTGCGGGCGATGACCGCCGACGAGGGCGCGCCGCTCAGATTGGCGGGCAGATGCGGCACGCCGGCGGGGATATAGAACAGGTCGCCGGCCTTGACGACGATGTGATGCTCAAGGCGGTCGCCATACCAGGTGTGGACCTCGCCGGAGAGCACGTAGATCGCCGTCTCATGGTTCTCATGCATATGCGCCTTGGCGCGGGCGCCAGGCGGCATGGTGAGCACGTGCATGCAGATGCCGGACGAGCCGACCGACTCGGTGGCAATGCCGGCGAAATAGGTCAAACCCTGCTTGCCTTCATAAGTGCTTTCGGGGCGGATAAGATGACAAGTCGGTTTGAGCGACATCGGGGAAACTCCGGGCGTCGGGCTGGCGGGACAAGGCCAATGGGGCAGGGTGAGTGGAAAACAACGTCGCGATAAAAGCAATCGGAATCCAGCTGGCGCCGCAGGCACGGGAACGGGCAGGCGCCAGCCAATGACCGGACAGTCGCCAGCCGTCGTTTCGGCAAGCAAGCTAGGCCTCACCTTCCAGACCAATGACGGTCCGGTGCAGGCGCTGTCCAATGTCGACCTCACCATCGGCAAGGGCGAGTTCGTCTCCTTCATCGGTCCGTCCGGCTGCGGCAAGACGACGTTGCTCAGGGTCATCGCCGATCTGGAGAAGCCGACATCGGGGACCATTTCGGTCAACGGCCTGACGCCGGAGCAGGCGCGCGAGAAACGCGCCTATGGCTATGTCTTCCAGGCGGCCGCCCTTTTCCCCTGGCGCACGATCGAGCGCAATGTGGCGCTGCCGCTGGAGGTCATCGGCCTCTCCAAGGCAGAGCAGGCCGAGCGCATCAAGCGCACGCTGGAACTGGTCAACCTCGCCGGCTTCGAGAAGAAATATCCCTGGCAGCTTTCCGGCGGCATGCAGCAGCGCGCCTCGATCGCCCGTGCGCTCGCTTTCGACGCCGATTTGCTCCTGATGGACGAGCCGTTCGGCGCGCTCGACGAGATCGTGCGCGACCATTTGAACGAGCAGCTTCTGGAATTGTGGGAGCGTACCAACAAGACGATCTGCTTCGTCACCCATTCGATCCCCGAGGCGGTCTATCTCTCGACGCGCATCGTCGTCATGTCGCCACGGCCGGGCCGCGTCAGCGATATCATCGAATCGACCCTGCCGCGGCAACGGCCGCTCGATATCCGGGAGACGCCGGAATTCCTGGCGATCGCCGCGCGCGTGCGCGACGGCCTCCGGGCAGGGCACAGCTATGATGATTGAGCGCCGTCAGGAGCGAGCGCCTGCCCGCGCCTTCGTCATCCCGGGGCGGAGCGCCCGCGATGCGGCGTGCGCAGACCCTAGGATGACGACGAGGAAGGCGCCCGGCCTTCGCTTCGCTCCGGCCACCCTCTCCCCGGTGGGGAGAGGAGAGGGGCAGCGCTGATGGACTCCTTCCGCTCGAAAATCATCCCCGTCACCTCGATCCTCGCGGCCGTGGTGGTCGCCTGGTATGTCTTCGCCGTCGTCCTCAACGCGCCATTCCAGCGCGATCTCGACCAACGCGCCAACGAGACGCCCGGCACTGTCGAGTTCATCGGCAAGACGCTGTCGCAGCCGAAGCCGACGCTGCCGGCGCCGCACCAGGTGGCGGTTAATTTCTTCGAGAACACCTTCCTGCGGTCCGTCACCTCGAACCGCAGCCTGGTCTACAACGCCTGGGTGACGCTGTCCTCGACGCTGCTCGGCTTTGCCTTCGGCACCGCGCTCGGCATCGTCATTGCCGTCGGCATCGTGCATGTGGCGACGCTCGACCGCAGCCTGATGCCGTGGGTCATTGCCTCGCAGACGATTCCGATCCTGGCCGTTGCGCCGATGATCATCGTGGTGCTGGCGGCGGTCGGCATCACCGGGCTGATCCCGAAAGCGCTGATCTCGACCTACCTGTCGTTCTTCCCGGTGACTGTCGGCATGGTGAAGGGGCTGCGCTCGCCCGAGCTCATGCATCTCGACCTGATGCATACCTACAATGCCAGCCGCGCGCAGACCTTCTGGAAGCTGAGGGTGCCGGCATCGGTGCCGTTCCTGTTCACCTCGATGAAGGTGGCGGTGGCGGCAAGCCTGGTCGGCGCCATCGTCGGCGAACTGCCGACGGGCGCTGTCGCCGGCATCGGCGCCAAGCTGCTGGCGGGCGCCTACTACAGCCAGTCCATCGACATCTGGTCGGCGCTGGTCGCCGGCTCGGTTGTGGCAGCACTTCTGGTGATGGTGGTCGGCGTTGCCGGCCGCCTCGTCGACCGCGCCATGGGCGGGAGGCCGGCATGAGTTGGCTAAAACCATCCTGGCAAGGGGTGCTGGCGATCCTGCTATGCCTGATCGCCTTGGCACTCGGCGCGATGTCGAAGCCGGAAGCGGCGGCGCTGGCGCAACCCGAGGCGTCTTTCGACTATCCCTACCTTGCGACGAAGGGGCTGATGTTCGGCCTGCTGCTGCTGGCAGCTCTTGCCTCGATGGCCAGGCTGTCCACCATCGTCGAAGCCCTGGTGCTGTTCACCGGCGCGCACCTCGCCGCCTGGCTGCTGATCACGGGCATAAACGGCTATGAAGGCACGGCGCTGGCGCCATTCTTCCTGCTGCTCGCCGCGGCCTGGCTGCTGGGATGGCGCT
>NZ_RZOI01000481.1:0-4780 GCF_004022645.1 Mesorhizobium sp. M4A.F.Ca.ET.020.02.1.1
GCCGTCAACCGCTCGATTCTCAGCGAGCAGATGGCGTCCTGGACGTTCGATTCCTGCGCGGCTGAAAGCGGAGCCGAGGGGCTGAAGGTACTGATCGCGGCGGCCGCCTATGGCGTGGCGGTCGACTGCGTCGTGCTCGACTACCAGATGCCGGGCATGAGCGGCGCCGAAATGGCGCGCATCGTGCGCAATACCGACGGCCTCGCGCACACGCCGATCATCATGCTGACGTCCGTCGACCAGTCGCTCGCCAACACCAGTTACCGCGACCTAGGCATCGACGCGCAGCTCATAAAGCCGGCCCGCTCCTCCGTGCTGCTGGAGACGTTGGTCGCCACCATCCAGCGCCATCGCCACAGCACGGTCGGCAGCCGTCCGCCGCAAGCGGGAGCTGGCGCCCTCGGCAGCGGACCGCCGCGCGCAGCGCCGGCGCAGGCGCCCACGGCAGCGTCGGAACGGGCCCTGCTGCAGCCGCCGCCGGTTCGTGCGCGCGCCCGGCCGGCAAGCGCCGAACGCGGGCTCGACATCCTCGTCGCCGAGGACAATGAGGTGAACCAGATGGTGTTCACGCAGATCCTCGGCGAGACCGGCTACGGCTTCGAGATCGTCGGCAATGGCCGCAAGGCGCTCGACGCCTACGGCCGGCTCAATCCGCGCATGATCCTGATGGACGTGTCGATGCCGGAGATGAACGGGCTGGAGGCGACGGCCGTCATCCGCCGGCTCGAGGAGGAGAGCGGCATGCATGTGCCGATCGTCGGCGTCACCGCGCATGCGCTGAAGGGCGACCGCGAGCGCTGCCTGGAGGCCGGCATGGACGACTACCTGCCCAAGCCGATCAGCCCGAGGGCGCTGCTCGAGAAGCTCGAGCGCTGGCTCGGCACGGGCGCCCAGGTCCAGAGAAACGCCGGCTAGGCCTGCCGAGGAGAAGGGCCGATTATCTCCTGCGGGCCGGCGCCGTCGCGTCCAATTTGTGCAAAGCACACCGGGAACCGAAGGGATGTCGCAAGGGTATGGTGCGATCGCACCATACCCTTGTGGGCGTCGAGCCGGAACAATGGCGGCATCGGATTCGCTCCTTCGGTTACGGGCGGGAGCAGCGACCGCCGGCATGAAACAGCGTCGAATCTACCCCAACGGACCTGTTTTCGGCGATGGCTCGGCCATGATGCGCTCTGGCCAGGGGCAACGCGCTCTCGTCCGGCTTTTCTTTTCTCGGCGGCCGCGGCTCGCGCCGCCGAGGGCGGGGGCGGTCATCGAAATTCGCGCAAGTCCCTGATTCCCTCCGGCAAACGGCCTTTGCCTCGCGGAGGCTGGCGGCCAGCCGTTTCCGCCAGACCAGTGAGACGTTACCGGGCTGACACGAAACTGTCATGCAACTGTAATAATCGGAAGCTATTGGCCTCACCGGGCGCCAATGGACAGCGGTGCCGAGAGACCATCTTCCGAACAGGAGCAGGCCACATGAACAAATTCCTTCTCACGGCGTTGGCCGCTGCGCTTGCGCTCGCCGCGTCGTCCGGCTTCGCCGCCGCGCGCGACCAGATCCAGGTTGCCGGGTCGTCGACCGTCCTTCCCTATGCCAAGATCGTCGCCGAGCAGTTCGGCGAAACCTTCACCAAGTTCAAGACCCCGGTGGTCGAGTCCGGCGGCAGCGGCGCCGGCATCAAGGAATTCTGCAAGGGCGTCGGCGAAGACACCATCGACATCGCCAACTCCTCGCGTCCGATCAAGAAGGACGAGATCAAGTCCTGCGCCGACGCCGGCGTGAAGGACATCCAGGAAGTCCGCATCGGCTATGACGGCATCGTCTTCGCCACCGACGTCAAGGGCCCGGACTGGGCGCTGGCTCCCGCCGACATCTACAAGGCGCTCGCCGCCAAGCTCGTCGTCGACGGCAAGCTGGTCGACAATCCGAACACCAAGTGGAACCAGGTCAACCCGAAGCTCCCCGACTGGGACATCGCCGCCTACATCCCGGGTGAAAAGCACGGCACCCGCGAGGTGTTCGAGACCAAGCTTCTCGACGCCGGCTGCGACAAGGCCGCCATCAAGGCCACCGGCATCAGCGACGACAAGGAAGTCGGCAAGACCTGCATCGCCATCCGCAAGGACGGCAAGGCTGTCGACATCGACGGCGACTACACCGAGACGCTCGCCCGCATCGACTCCAACAAGACCGGCGTCGGCGTGTTCGGCCTCGCCTTCTACGAAAACAATGCCGACAAGCTGAAGGTCGCCACCGTGGAAGGCGTCACGCCTTCGACCGAGACCATCGCCAGCGGCAAGTATCCGGTTTCGCGCCCGCTGTTCTTCTACGTCAAGAAGGCGCATCTCGGCGTCGTTCCGGGCCTGAAGGAATATGTCGAGTTCTTCCTCGACGACCAGATGATCGGCCCGGAAAGCCCGCTCGCCGAGTACGGCCTGGTTTCGGCTCCCGATGCCGAGCGTCAGGCGCAGCGCGACGCGTTCGCCGCCGGAAAGACCATGTAATCAAGCTTGCGGACCGGGGCGCGGGTTTGCCCGCGCCCCGATCTCTTCGCCTGCCGCAGCGGCGGTAGCGACCGGAGCATGATCCCGAACCGAAGCACCGCGTCAGCGAAAAGTGGGGACCGGTTTTTGCTTCGCTGACCTCTGGTTCGGATAAGATCATGCTCAAACAAGGGATTTCCCCTGGGGTGGGTTCATGTCGTCCATGCTCGTACTTGCCATTGTAGTCGCCGTCGGCCTGGTCGCATTCTTCATCGGTCGCCAACGCGCCGTCGCGCAGGACAATGGATCGGTGAAGCCGCATTCGCGCGCTCACTATCACGGCTGGTGGGCCTTCCTGCTCGCTGTCCTGCCGGCCCTCCTGCTGCTTGCCGTGTGGAACATCGGTTCCTCCATCTACCTCGACCGCCACATCCATGCCGCTTTGCCCGAGCGCACCGCCGACAGCGCGGTCGCCAGCGAGGCGCTCGACGTCAGCCTGGTGAAGAGCCTCGCCAAGGCCCTGCGCCAGCTCGATGCCAACACCCAGCTTCCCGCCAGCTTCGCCGAATTGCAGCCGCTGCTCGCCGCCAAGGGCGTGGCGCTGGCGACGGACACCCAGGATTACATGATCCCGATTGCCGTCGAGGCGAACGCGGTGCAGGGCCGGCTCGGCATGATCGGAGCCGTCGTCACCCTTGCCCTGTCGATCGCCGGCGCCTTCTATGCGCTAAGACAAGTCGCGCCACGGGCGCGCGCCAGGAACAATGTCGAGCGGCTGATGCTGTGGGGGCTGCTGGCGGCCTCGACCATCGCCATCCTGACCACCGTCGGCATCGTGCTTTCGATGCTGTTCCAGACCATCCAGTTCTTTGAGAGCGTCTCGCCGGCGAGCTTCTTCTTCGGCACCGTCTGGGATCCGCGCTTCGCCGCCGCCGGCTCGGGCGGCAGCCAGGGCCAGTTCGGCCTGATCCCGCTTCTGGCCGGCACGCTCTACATCGCCTTCGTCGCGCTGCTGGTGGCGGTGCCGGTCGGCCTGATGTCGGCTGTCTACATGGCCGAATACGCCTCGCCCAAGGTGCGGTCGGTGGTCAAGCCGGCGCTCGAGTTGCTGGCTGGCATCCCGACCATCGTCTACGGCATCTTCGCCGTCGTCACGCTGGGGCCGTTCCTGCGCGATCTCTCCGCGGCGCTGACCGGCGGCTCGCCCTTCATCCAGGGCCAGAGCATCTTCACCGCCGGCCTGGTCATGGGCGTCATGCTGATCCCGGTCGTCTCCTCGCTTTCCGACGACATCATCACCGCGGTGCCGCGCGCCATGCGCGACGGCTCGCTCGGCCTCGGCGCGACACGCTCCGAGACGATCAAGCGGGTGATCCTGCCGGCGGCATTGCCCGGCATCGTCGGCGCCATCCTGCTCACCGCCTCGCGCGCCATCGGCGAGACGATGATCGTGGTGCTCGCGGCCGGTGTCGCCGCCAATCTCACTGCCAATCCGTTCGAGGCGATGACGACCATCACCGTCAAGATCGTCAACCAGCTGACCGGCGACCTCGAATTCAATTCGCCGCAGACGCTGGTCGCCTTCGCGCTCGGCATCACGCTGTTCGCGCTGACGCTGGTGATGAACATCGTGGCCCTCTACATCGTGCGCAAATACCGGGAGCAGTACGAATGACCGATATCCCGCTGGATACGATGGTCCGCACCGCGGCCCCCGCGCGCCGCGACATCGGCCTCAAGGCGCGCTACGCCGCCGAGCGCCGGTTCCGCATCTACGGCGCGCTGGCGATCTCGGTCGGCCTCGCCTTCCTCGCCATCATGCTGATCACCATCGTCTCGAAGGGCTACACCGCCTTCTGGCAGACGACGGTATCGCTGCCGATCAATTTCGACGAGAAGGTCATCGATCCTTCCAACAAACGCGCCACCGACCCGGAGGTGCTGATCAAGGCCAACTACCCCAAACTTGCCGACAGAGCGCTGATGGCCAAGCTTGGCATCGACCCCAGCAACAAACCGATGGCATTGAAGCTGAAGGGCTTCCTGTCGGAGGGCGCGCGCGTCCAATTGCGCGACATCGTCGTTGCCGATCCGTCGGTCATCGGCACGACGCGCAATGTCGACATCCTCGTCGCCGCAAACCTCGATTCCGCCTTCAAGGGGCAGATCGATCTCAATGTCGAGGAAGCGCGCCGCAAGGTCTCGGACCAGCAGGTCGCCTGGATGAACCAGCTCAAGGCCGACGGCACCATGGCCGAGCATTTCAACAAGGGCCTGTTCAGCTATGGCGCCTCGAGCCGTCCGGAGA
>NZ_RZOI01000482.1:0-4761 GCF_004022645.1 Mesorhizobium sp. M4A.F.Ca.ET.020.02.1.1
AGCTACGATCAAGCCAGAAATGCGCTGGTCTCGCCATCCGCTCCCGACCAGGTTCCGGGGAGAAACACGGTCGGCAATCCCAGGGAGATCGTGGATTTCGATGAGGCTCAACGGAAAGGATCGATCGTGATCAACACCACGAAGCGGCGCCTCTACCACTTATTGGGAGACGGCAAGGCGCTGCGATATGCGGCGTCGGGAGGGAGGGCTCGAGTGGTCCGGTCGCGACACGATTTCGAGCAAGAAGGACTGGCCGGATTGGCGCCCGCCAGCCAGATCGGCGCCCAGATTGTCCGGCATTGAACTGTGATCCCTTTCAACATCAAGCAGCTCGAAACCTTTGTCCTGGTGGCGACTTTCGGAAGCTTTCGAAAGGCGGCGGAACGTCTGAACACAACACAGCCGGCGGTGTCGACCCGAATTGCCGGTCTGGAAGAAGCGCTCGGCGCGAAGTTATTTGAGAGGCAGAGCAGCACCGTAAGGCTGACCGCAGAGGGACAACGGCTGCTGCCGCCAGCGCAGCGGGTGCTGCGCGTGGCCGAACGGCTGCAGTTGACGGCAAACTCTCTATCGGAGACCGCGGGAGTGCTCAGGCTCGGGGTTGCCGAGACCATCGTGCACACCTGGCTTCCCGATTTCCTCAAGGAATTGCAGGTAAACTATCCGCTCGTCGATACCGATATCGTCGTCGACACAACGACGACCCTTCGCAACGAGCTCATGTCCCACAGACTCGATCTTGCGGTGCTGATGGGCCCCATTCAGGAATACAGCATCGAGAATATGGAGCTGCCATCCTTCCCGCTCGTATGGGTCTGCTCGCCCGCCTTGAAACTACCCAACCGGGGCAAGCTGACGGTGAGCGACCTGATGCAATTCCCAATCATCAGCTATGCGCGCACGACGAGACCTTACAGTGAGCTTTACCGCAAGCTGACCGGCGAGTTTGAAGCGACGCCGCGTATCTTTCCCGCCAATTCGCTGGCCGCTTCCATCAAGATGACGCTGAACGGGATCGGTATCGCCTCCCTCCCCAGGGAAGTCGTCCAAGACCACACGGCCAGCGGCGCCCTGCGCATCGTCGACTGCGAATGGCATCCCTCCGACCTGCGGTTCACCGCTTCGTACTCCTCCGAGCCATCGAATCCGATAGCGGAGCGGGCGGCAAAGTTGGCCGGTTGCATCGCACATGCATATGCCGCCAGAATCGGCAAGGCGCAGCCTGCCGACTGGCTCGCAGTTGAGCCCGTGGCGCCTCAGCCGACCGACGCTGCTGGCAGATAGATGCGATCGCCTGAAAAGATCACATCCGGGCTCATAATATGATCCATGTTGAGCACGACGGTCGCCGCCACGTCCGCAGAATGGCTCCTGGCGATCAGGCGAATACTGTCGCCGCTCTTCACCTCGACCCACTGATAGCCGCCCTTCTCCAGCGCTGGATTCGTGCGGCCCTTGGCGTTGCTGCTGCCATCGGGATGAACCTCGACATAGTCGCCGGAAACCCAGCCGCTATGCATTTTACCGTCCGGTCCGAAACCTTCGACAGGTATCCAGGCTTCTCCCGACGGATCGGTCGAAGGTTTCGCGGTCTGTTCGACGAACGTGCCGGGCTGCAGGACCGTGGCCACGTTCGAATTCCCGTCGGGCTCCGTCCGCAGATTCAGACCGTCATCCGCCGACACCACGAGCTGCGGGAAGTCTTCGGGCGGGGTTTGCGGCTTCCCTGGAACATCGGAGGGATCATCGGGCTGCTGGGACGACGCATCGCCATTCTGCTTTTTCGGATCGGGTGGAGAGGTCGGCGCGCCCTCCCAAGGCTCCGCCAGCAAGGAATCCAGCGAGAAGAGAAGCATTCCAATGCCGAATGTGATGCCCAAAGTCCACCGGTCCCATGAACCCCAACGTTTGTCGGACTTTTCCGCCGCCGCGATATCGGCATCGGTTCGCGGCACAGAACGGCGATTCATTCGGTCCGTCCTTATGGCCGACGCCCAGAATTCGGCGCAGCCGAACGTGAACAGGGTGCCCGCGACCGTGGCGATCGGCGCCGGCCAGGAGTGCAGCGTATAGACGGCGCAGCCAAGCACATAGCCGGGTCCAGCCAGATGTTCGGCCACATTTCGGATCACCGGTCTGCCGGTGAACGACTGCAGCATCGACTTCGTGCCATAGACGACGTTGCCGAGCGAAAACGTGCTGTTGACGACAAGGTCCTTACCCTGGATCATCCCGGTCGCGGCACCTGGCGCCGCTGCAATGAATGTGGCCCCGCCGAGCGCGTTGAGGAATCGCCCGAACGGCTTGTGATTTGCGGTTGCGTTGGGGAAGATCGCCTGCGAGCCGAAAACGAAGCCTCGCACGCCAAATGCCACGGCTGCGGCAGTCGCGCTCCAGGTTGGCGGCAACGAACTCCACAACGCGTAGGAGGTGGTCGACATGCCGCCAAAGGTGGCGAGCGCCTGAGCGTTTTCGCGCATCCTCGCATGGCTGAGGGCCAGGTCGACACTGGCAGCCTGATCCGGCGTCATCGCCTTCTTGTGGGTGGCACGGAAGGTCGTCAGTTGCAGCACGGAGAGGGCGTTCGTCTGATCCGTCGACATCCAGGCAAACTGCGTTGGCGTGAACTTGCGCAATTGGCCGGGGCCGAGCTCGCCAAGCTGCTTCGGCGTGAGGGCCGCTATCTGCTGCTTCGTCAGCGCCTCGATCTGATGAATCGTCAGGGCGCCAAGCTGCTCACGCGTAAGCGCCGAAATATGGTCCGGCGACAGCTGTGCCGTCGTCACGGGATTGCGTGCCGCGACAAGGTCGGGATTCAACGCCGCGAACTGCGTGGCATCAAGATGGCCGAGTTGGACAGGTCTCATGGCGGCGAACTGCTCCGACGTGAAGGCATTGCGCTGCTCGTCGCTGAGCCCGGCTATCTGGTCGGGCGTCAGCTTGCGCACTTGCTCGATGGTCAAGGCAGCAAGTTGCTCAGGTGAGAGGGCAGCGACCTGATCCGGCCGCAAGGCGCTGATGCGGCCAGGGGCAATAGCCTGCAATCTGCTTGGCCTGATCGCCTGCAGCTGTTCGGCGCTCACCGCCTGCAACTGCTTTGGCCGCAGCGCCGCAACCTGATCGAACGTCAGCTGCCCGAACTGCTCGGGGCTCAGTGCGGCCACCTGTTCGGGCGTCAGCCTGGCGATGTGCTCCGGCTTGATTGCATGCAGTTGCGCGTCGGTCAGTCCGGAAATCTGATCGGTCGAAAGCGACCTGACCTCTGGCCCGGTCGACGCGCGCACAGGTTCGGCAAATCCCGGCTCCGCGGCGGAACTTACCGGAAGCTCAAGGCCGACGAACTTTCCGCTGGCAGGGTCGAAGACCGCCCTGCCGCGGTCAGGTGCTAGGGGCCATGCGGCACCTGCGGACGATGCTTCGGCGGAAGCGTTCAACACCTGCGGCGCTTCGCTGGCCAGAGGCGCCGCCTCATTGACCACGGCTTCGGTCACCGGCGTCTCCGACGGCGCGCTGATATCCCAGAATTCGTCGGCCGGCCGCAGGATTATCTGCGGGCGTTCGGGCGTCGACGCGCCCGGAGCAACGGCATCCTCGTTGCGGGTGAACCCACCGACGAAGTTGCCGTCAGGATCCATCATCCTCCATCCGTAGACCTCGTTCCACGGTATGCTGCCGTCGATCGCCGTCTCGTCGACGCCGGCCATCCTGTCGCCGACAGGCCGGCCCATCGCCTCGAACTCGGTCGGGACGTGGAGGCGTGGTCTGCTTGGATTCAGCGTATAAAGATAGGTGTAGCCTTGCTGGCGCGCCGCCCGCGACTCTTCCGCGACGAAGGTCTTGGCCCCGGAGACCGACTGGCTCGTACCAACGAATCGGCCATGGGTGTTGCCCATCACATAGTTGCTCAGCGCGATGCCTTGCGGATTGTCCACCCAGATTCCTGTCGGCGGCGGTGGCGAGAAGCCGCCCGCGTCCCTGATCTCGCTCGGCGAGCGCGTATCAGCGCGGAAAACATAGGGACCGACATTGCCGCGCGACGGGCGGCCGGCATTGCTTGCTTCCTCGGCCGCATTGGCAGGTTGATCGCCCTCTTCCGGCAGGCTTCCCGGCACATGGTCGTCGGAGGCGCCGCGTATCCAAGGCAGCACGACGGCTTCACCCGTGTCGGGGTCATAGACCAGTATGTGCGTCTTGTCCTGCACCTCCGGAGCATCGGCCGCGGCGCGGGGTCCGTCGGAAGGCGGCACATAAACCTGCTCCGGGCTCCTCGGCTCGGTGCCCAGCATTGCCGCGACGATCACCTCGCCATTCCTGTCCTGGAGACGGATGGTTCGGCCCACGCCGACCTGGTTCGACGCCGGTTGAGATTGCGGTGTTGCCGTGGCGGGCTTGCTGTGTCCAAAGATGTTGCCGATAATTCGCGCGTCATCGAGCGCCTGCTGCAACTCCGCGGAAGGCGGCGCATCGAGGAACACCCAGCGCGGCTGATAGGCCGGGTTCTCGTTGCGCAGCGCAACGTCCTTGTTGATCTGCTCCTGCAGTTTTGGCGTCAGCGGTACTTCACGCATCTGGGCGACACCGTTGATGGTCGTCCAGCGATGGTAGGTCTTGACCTCGATGGCCTCGATCACGTCCGGGCTCTTGAAGACAGGCGAATCCACGTAGCGCCCGCCCTCGCCGAAGACGGGATGCGGGCCGTCCGGATTGGCCGCGACCGGGAAATGCGCCTCTCCAAGCGATCCGTTGAGTTCGCGTGTGTAA
>NZ_RZOI01000483.1:0-4761 GCF_004022645.1 Mesorhizobium sp. M4A.F.Ca.ET.020.02.1.1
AGCCATACGATATCAAGGAGTTGATCCTGAAGGTTGCCGACGAAGGCGACTTCTTCGAGATCCAGCAAAGCTTTGCCAGAAACATCGTCACCGGCTTCGGCCGCGTCGAGGGCCGCACCGTCGGCTTTATCGCCAACCAGCCGATGGTGCTGGCCGGCGTGCTCGATTCCGACGCCAGCCGCAAGGCGGCGCGCTTCGTTCGCTTCTGCGACTGCTTTTCGATCCCGATCGTCACCTTCGTCGATGTTCCCGGCTTCCTGCCGGGCACCGCGCAGGAATATGGCGGGCTGATCAAGCACGGCGCCAAGCTGCTGTTCGCCTATGCCGAGGCGACCGTGCCGAAGATCACCGTGATCACCCGGAAGGCCTATGGCGGGGCCTATGACGTGATGGCGTCAAAGCATCTGCGCGGCGACATGAACTATGCCTGGCCGACAGCACAGATTGCGGTGATGGGTGCCAGGGGCGCGGTCGAGATCATCTACCGCAAGGACATCGGCGACGCGGGAAAGATCGCAGCGCATACAAAGGCTTACGAGGATCGCTTCCTGTCGCCCTTCGTCGCCGCCGAACGCGGCTATGTCGACGAGGTGATCATGCCGCATTCGACCCGTCGTCGCGTTGCCCGGGCGCTCAGGATGCTGCGCAACAAGGACATGCAGAACCCCTGGAAGAAGCACGACAACATCCCGTTGTGACCTGAATGTCGCGCTTCATCATCAGCGCTGGGCGGCGGTTCGGCAGGTTCGGGGTGCTGTTTTTCGTGGTTCCCGCAGCCATCATCTTCTGTATCTGGATGTCGCTGCTCGACAGCCATCCAGTCTGGTTCATCGCCTGCGGATTTCTCGTCATGCCGATCTCGACCACCGCGGCGGCTTTTCTATTCGGCACATTGTTTGCCGGCTTTCGGCGCAGCAAGATCAAGGGAGTGAGCCGGGCGGAGGCACCTGGCCTGTGGGACCAGTGGGAAAAAGTCGCCGGCCCGCGCAGAGCCGCCCGCACCGTGATTGCGCTGGAGGACAGCTTGAACGCCGGCGTGCGGGAGGAGCGCACGCTTCTTGGTCTTCTCGGCCGCCGGCTATTTTTGACGGTCGGCATCCCCTTGCTCGTCGTTACCGACGAAAATGCTCTTGCGGCAATTCTTGCCCATGAAGACGCGCATGTGCGCAACAAGGACACCAATGGCGGCCTCAACCTTGCCGAGTTCGAGAACAGTTTCGGCTTCGTGTTCGAGTACGCGCCACCTGGGGTGACGATATCGGGCAGCCTCCTCCATGCGGCTATCGGCTGGCTGTCGGAATCGTTCGAGCGGGAAGACATCCGACTTTCACGCGAGGCGGAGATCAAGGCGGATCGCCACGCGGCGACATCCGGAAATGCCGAACAAGCGGCGCGCGCGCTCCTGCTCGTCGCGGCGGCAGACGTACATTTCGCCGAGAAAGTCTATGAGCCGCTGCGGCGCGAGGTGATGGGCGCTTTGCGTCCGCCGCGACCGCCACTTGCCCGCCTGTTGGAAGCGGCCGGGGAGCTGTCGCAAGCCCAGTACCTGAACGCTTGCGCGCAAAAGGCGTGGGTGCGTCCGGACGACGGCAAGTCGACGCACCCCTCATGGGCACAGCGGTTGGCAGCACTTGGGTACGTCGAAGCGCCTGAGATCGCCCCGATACGTCGGACAGCGCTCTCGACGCTGCTGAGCCCGGATACGGTCGAACAACAGATCGCTGCGTTCGACAGTAGATGGACCGGCAGATGGAGGACTATCTCCAACGCTGAGGGTTCGTGCCGCACGCTGCCGCGACAACACCCCGCTGTGAGGTCGCCCTACTCGTAGTGCTCGTAGGATTTTTCCTCGATGATCGCGGAACTCAGCAGCAGGTTTATCTCGCGCTTCAGGGCGGCGCGGCGGTCGTTCGTGCGGTAGACGCCGCGGGCGAGCTCGATGAAACGATCGCCGAAGCGCTTGTTGAGCTCTTCGATGCGGATATCGTCCTCGATGACCCAGAGCGCCTGGTTGACGGCCTTCAACTCGGCGTAGAGGCCAGCCAGCGCCTCTGAACTGGGGATGTGTTCGTCGCGAACATGCGATAGCTGCTCCAGCTCGTGCAGTACGTTGGCCAGCTTGGACGCGTCGGCGATGCTTGCCGCCTTGATCTCGAGGATCGATATCTTGTCCAGCAATTCGCCGGGGGCGATCTCGACGAGTATGGGGCGGACCATGCTATTGCCCTTTTCTGATGAGCCTTGTCAAAATTCACCGGCTGGGAATATGGACCCGCCGGAAAGCGTAGCGGCAATAGGCAGCCGAAACGAGTCAAGTCAATCTCCCGGACGGCAGGGAATGCTCCGGCGCGGAAAGAGAAAGCAAAAAGGGTGTTCGCCTTGAATCCAATTCTTCTGGTCGGCTTTCCGGCGGTCGGCGATTTCGTCCGCTGTCATTCGGCCATCCGCATCCTCGCGGAACGGTTTCCCGAGCGCCCGATCGACGTCGTGACATCGCCCGGAAACGTATCCTTTGCCCGCTTCATGCCGCATGTCCGCAAGGCCTGGGCACTAAAGAAGCGGCATATGCAACTCGGTCTGGCAGAGCGCCGCGACCTGATACGCGAGCTTCGCAAGCAGAACTATGGCACGGCCTATCTCATGACGAGCACGATCAAAGCGGCCCTGATTCCGTTCTTGGCCGGCATTCCGGAACGCATCGGCTATCCGCAGGAGTTGCAGTTCGGGTTGGTCAATCGCCTTCCTGCTGATTGGCTGCGGCATTTGTGGGCGTTCGGTCCGCGCAAGACACGCCTCTACGAGGAGGTATGCTCCATTGCCACGCTGGGCGCAAAGCCGGCGAACGTCGATTGGCCAGCGCCGCAGCTGGTCATTCCTGGCGCGGAACTGGATGAGTGGCGCAGCCGCGCCGGTGTCGAAGCCGGCACGCCGGCCCTGGCCATCTTCACCGGAGATATGACGAGTCCGCGATCGTGGCCGATGGGGCGCTTCATCTCGATCGCCAAGGACTATTGCAGCCGCGGCTGGGCGGTATGGATTGTCGGCGGCCCTCGCGAACATGATGCGGCGAACCGGATCCGCGCCGAGGTGCCGCAAGCGATCGATTTCACCACGACGCCGCTGATCGACGTGATGTACCAGCTTGGCGCGTCAGCGCTGTTCCTTGGCGTCAATGGCGGCATGTCCCATGCCGCGGCAGCCTTGAACATTCCCTGCGTGCAGATCTTCGGCTCGAACCTTTCCTACGTACATGGGCCGGTCAATGACCATGTCCGCTATCTCGAGCCGCCCATTTCGACCCCGAGTTGGATCGAGGATACATCCGGTGTCAGCGAGGAAAGGGTGCGCGAGGCCTTGGCTGCTGCCTTCGCGGAACCGCGCCGCCCGCCAGGCGCCTGATATCGCTACTCCTCTTCCGCCGCTCCGAAACCCGCACCCATCGTCGCGCGCGCAGCGCTCGCCCATGGCGTTGCGTGGTTGTCGATGCGCATCTGGAAGATGAAATAGGTCGGCGAGCAGAAGCCGATGCCTTTCACCTTGGCGGCGCCCGGCGTGTCCGGCGGCAGCGACTGGCACATATAGTCCTCGCGGCAAAAATGGTCAGCCGAGCAGGCCGGCCGGTTGCCGCGATTGACCGCGCCGCCGAGGCATTGGTCGAAATTGTTGGTCGCCACGCAGGTGTCGAATTTCTTGCCGCCGACCAGGCCGCAGATCTCGTTCGGCATCGGCTTGCCGGCCCTGAAGGCGGCGAAGGTGCGGTCCTTGTCGTCGCAGCCGCGATATGCGATGCCGGCCGGCACGCCGATCTTCGGCGGCCGGCATGTGTAGGCGGTGCGTGAGATGTCGGAGGCGAACGCGGCGAACTGCCCGGTGATGGTGTAGCGGTCGTTGAAGGGTTGCGACGGATTGCTGGCGATCGATCCCGTCAGACACGGATGGCCGGAAAACATCGCCCTGCTGTCCTTGGGCAGCAGGCATTGCGCCAGCCTGGTGCGCACCCCAGACGCGGTGGCGAGCGGCGTGCAGACCGTGCCGCCGCCGCACTGCCAGGTCTGGCCGAAGCGGGCGGCGTCCTCCGGCATCAGGCACGGCATCGCCATCTCGGCCGGCACGTAGGAGACTTCGCCTGCATCCTTCCATCCGCCCGCCGGTGCGAAGGAAAGCGGACGAAACCGGTTCGGCTCCTTGCCTTCGGTCGTGGCCCGCAGCCAGGCCACGCGGCGCGGGATTTCGGCATGGAGGTGCGGCGAGATGCCGACCTCGATCCGGTTGAGCGGCGACGTCGTCCTGTCGTCCAGGCCGATGAAATGGAAGCCGGCGGTGGACCCTGCCTGATGGCAGCCCTGGCAGGCGCCATTGTCCAGCCGCTCGACCAGCGCTTCCGGCGTGCGCACCAGTTGCAGCGCGGAATAGTCGAGCCCGGCGAAATCCGCAGGCTGGAACAGCGGCGTGAACGGATGATTGGCCTGCCGCGCGCTGCCGAAGGTGGACCACGAGATGACCTTCCTCGCCAGGAACTCGTCCGGTATCTCGTAGACGCCGAGATCGACCGCGCCGACATTGGCGCTGACATAGTCGGCGAGCTTTTTCTTGAGCACGGCATCTTCCGACAGCCGCGCGACGTCAGGCGTGTTCTCCAGCGGCTTTTCGCTGACGGTGGCGCCATCGATCCCAAAAATCCGCATGAGGTAGGCGGCCTGCCCGCCGAACTCGGTCTCCTGGCCGGAGGGAAAGCGCACCACTTGCGCGTTGAGTTCGAGC
>NZ_RZOI01000484.1:0-4735 GCF_004022645.1 Mesorhizobium sp. M4A.F.Ca.ET.020.02.1.1
CCACTGGGCGGTTACACCAGCGGCGGCAACTCCGTCTCCATGACTCAGGCGACGCTGGACGGGCCTGACAGCCCGTCCTTCGATATCATCATGAAGCAGCCCGACGGAGCTTTCACCGCCTCAACCTGCACCAGGGGATAATCTACCCTTTCGCAAAAAAGCGCGGAGCCGGGAAAGCTCCGCGCAGGCTGCCGGGAGGGCGTGTTCAGATGCTCTTCGCCGACATCTGTCCGGCGATGTAATCGGCCTGACGGATGGCGAGCGAGACGATGGTCAGCGTCGGGTTCTCGGCGCCGCCGGTGGTGAACTGGCTGCCGTCGGACACGAACAGGTTCTTGATGTCGTGCGCCTGGCCATGCTTATTGACGACGCCGTCGGCCGCCTTCTCGCTCATCCGGTTGGTGCCGAGATTGTGGGTCGAGGGATAGGGCGGTGTCGGGAAGGTCCGCGTCGCGCCAACCGCCGCGTACAGCGCCTGACCCTGCTTGTAGGCATGATCGCGCATCGCCGTGTCGTTGGCGTGATCGTCGAAATGGACGTCGGCGATCGGCATGCCGTGCTCGTCCTTTTCGTCCTTGTGCAGCGTGATGCGGTTTTCCGGCCGCGGCATGTCCTCGCCGACGATCCACAGGCCCGCCATGTGGTCGTAGTGGTCGAGCGCCGTGGTGAAGGAGCGGCCCCAGCCGCCCGGGTTGAGGAAGGCCGCCATGAATGGCAGGCCGAGCGACAGCGTCTCCATCTCATAGCCACCGACGAAACCGCGCGAAGGGTCGTGGCGCGCCTCGTCGCGGATGATGCCGGCCATGGTGGTGCCGCGATACATGTGCACCGGCTTGTCGAAGATGGCGTAGACCGAGCCGGTTGTGTGGCGCATATAGTTCCTGCCCACCTGCCCCGAGGAATTGGCGAGCCCGTGCGGGAACTTGGCCGATTGCGAGTTGAGCAGCAGCCGCGGGCTCTCGATCGAGTTGCCGGCGACGGCGACGATGCGCGCCTTCTGCTCCTGCAGCTTGCCGTCCTTGTCGGCATAGACGACCCCGGTCACCTTTCCGCTGGCGTCGTGGTTGATCTTGATCGCCATCGAATTCGGCCGCACCTCGAGATGGCCAGTCGCCTCACCCTTGGGGATCTCGGTGTAAAGCGTCGACCATTTGGCGCCCCATTTGCAGCCCTGGAAGCAGAAGCCTGTCTGCTGGCAGGAGTTGCGGTCGTCGCGCTGGACCGAGTTGATGGCCATGTTGCCGGTGTGGCATTCCTTGTAGCCGAGCTTGTCGGCGCCGGCCTTCAGCACCTTGAAGTTGTTGTTGCCCGGCAGTCTTGGCCAGTCATTGGTGCCGGTGACGCCCATCTTGGCTTCGGCCTTGGTGTAGTAGGGTTCCATCTCGGCCAGCGTGATCGGCCAGTCGAGCAAGCTGGCGCCTTCCACCTTGCCATAGGTCGAGTGTGCCTTGAACTCATGCTCCTGGAAGCGCAGCG
The DNA here is from genome assembly GCF_004022645.1 of Mesorhizobium sp. M4A.F.Ca.ET.020.02.1.1. Lineage (NCBI taxonomy): Bacteria > Pseudomonadati > Pseudomonadota > Alphaproteobacteria > Hyphomicrobiales > Phyllobacteriaceae > Mesorhizobium > Mesorhizobium sp. M4A.F.Ca.ET.020.02.1.1. The sequence continues at coordinate 1,477 of NZ_RZOI01000484.1, forward strand.
AGGCGCCCGCCCAATGCGTGGTCGAGCCACCGACCGACTTGACGATCCAGGCCGGCAGGTTTGGAAAATCCTTCGCCACCCGCCAGTCGCCGGATGTGGTGCGCTTGTCCTTCCAGGCAAGCTGGGTAAAGGAATCCCACTCGTCGTTGATGAAATCATCGTATTCGTGGCGGGCGCCCGCCTCGAGGATGACGACGTCGATGCCTTTCTGGGCAAGTTCGTTGCCGAGTGTGCCGCCGCCGGCGCCCGAGCCGATGATGACGACCACGCTGTCATTCTTGAGATCAAATGGTGCTGCCATGGTTTCCTCCCATGAATTCGGTCAAAAGCGGTTCAAGGAAAGAGCGGTTCAGAGCCACTCGATGTCGTTGAAACCGCGCTCGATGTAGCCGCCCTTGGAAAAGGACTCGCCCTCGTAGCCGAAGATCGGCCAGACATCCTTCTGGTTGTAGAGGCTGACGACCAGGCCGCTGCGTACCGTCTGGAAGAACGGCGAGCTCTCGATGTCCTTGAGCAGCGCGACGCGCTGCTCCTCCCAGCCGAGCCCGCGATAGCCGCCGCTGCCGGCCTTCTTGTCGAGTTCGGCGATGCCCTTCTCGATCAGCTCCTTATGGGCGGGGTCCTTGGCGGCCAGCTCGTCATGGGCCTTGACCGCGATTGCGTAATGTTTGTCCGGCACCTGGTCGTGCGGGTAGATGTCGCGCGCCACCTGGATCAAGGTCGCCATGGTCTCTGGCTTCAGCGCCGCCGTTTCGAGACCCCAGGCGTGTTGCGGGCTGATGACGGCGCTGCCGGAAATGACGAGCAACGCTCCCGCGCCGCCGTGCTTCAGAAGCTCGCGCCGCGACAGGCCGGGCTTCCTTTCATAGATGGTGACCATTTGTTCCTCCCTGCTTGCTGTCCGCACCTCGAAGGGGTGCCTTTGCTGGCGCCGCGCTGGCCCGCGCGGCTGGTGGTCGCTTACTGAAACCGTCCTCCTCGCTGCAGGACCTCGATCTTGTAGCCGTCGGGATCCTCGATGAAGAAAAAGCGGGCGATCCGCGCCCCGTCGCGGTCGAACTCGACGATCTTCTTCGGGTTGAGGCCGAGCGCGCCGAGGCGGTCGTGCTCGCTGTCGAGGTCGGCGACCGAAACCGCGAGATGACCGTAGCCGTCGCCGAGTTCGTAAGGCTGCTCGCGACCCTTGTTGACGGTGAGCTCAAGCTCGAACGATGTCTCGGGATTGCTGAGATAGACCAGGGTGAAGGTCTCGAAATCCAGCCGATCGGCGATATCGAGTCCGAAAGCATTCCGATAGAAGTCGACAGACCGGGCCTCATTCAGAACCCGGATCATTGAGTGGATCGCTTTCGCCAAATTTCAACCCTCTTCAGCCGCGCGAAAGATGCGCACGAGGGTGATTATGGGCGCCTTGCGGCAAAGGTGGTGGCAGCCGATTACCACGCGCGGGATCCGGAAAACGGATAGAAGGCGTGAAGCGGCCGGTTCCAGCGACGAAAGTCCGATTGCTGTTTTTGGCCTTCCGGTTGAGAATGACCGGCCGCGACAGGCAAGACTCAACGGCGCGACTTGCATCGACTCGCGCCCAAAACCAACAAGAATGGGAGAAAACGATGTGCAGGGTTTTCGCCGGGCAGGACCCGGAGGGCTACCGACAGATCAACCGGTCGATTCGCATCGACGGGCATTCCACGAGCATCCAGCTTGAGGCTACGTTTTGGGCATTGCTCGATGAGATCGCCGAAAGCCAGGGCCTGACGACGCCCAAATTCATCTCGACGCTCTATGACGAGGCAATCCAGATCAACGGCCAGATCCCGAACTTCGCCTCGATGCTGCGCACCACCTGCGCGCTCTATCTGCGCGGCCACCGGCCAACCGCGAACGAACAGGCGGCGCTGAAGCGGGAAGCCGCCTAGAGCAATTCCAGGAAAAGTGCGTAGCGGTTTTCCGTCCGGAATCGCGTCAAAACAAAGAGATAGAGCGGTTCAGCGTTTCCATGAAACGATGAACCGTTCTAGTCGACGGCGACTTCGAGCGCCAGCCGCGTCATGTCGGTGAACAGCTCCTGGCGCTCGGAATAGTCGGTCTGCTCGCCGTTGGCGACATGATCGACCACGTTCAGCAACGACAGCGCCCGCGCGCCGAAATGGGCCGAAATGCGGTACAGGGCGCTGGTCTCCATATCGACGGCGAGCGCTCCCATCGCGATGGCTTCGGCATAGCGGGCGCGGCCCTGCGGATGATAGAAAATATCGCTGCAGATCGTCAGCCCCGCCCGGTGCTCGATGCCGAGCGCCTCGGCCCGCCGCAATGCCCCGGCCAGCAGTTCCGGATCGGGACCGGCGGCGGCGTAAAGCCCGAAGACCTGGCCGCTATCGGCATTCTCGGCGCGGACCGATCGCGATATCACCAGGCCGCGCAGCGGCACCTCGGCGCTCAGGCCGCCACAGGTGCCGGTCCGGATCAGCGTCTTGACGCCGTGGAAGTCGAGAAGTTCATGGGCGTAGATCAGGAATGACGAGACGCCGATGCCGGTAGACTGGATGCTGACCGGCTTGCCCCGGAACCGGCCGGTGAAGCCCAGCGCGCCCCTGCGGCGATTGACGCAGCGCGGCGCCTCGAGAAAAGTCGCAGCCATCCATTCGGCGCGCTCCGGGTCGCCCGGCAGCAGCACCGTTTCGGCAAAATCACCCTTCTCCGCTTCGTTGTGCGGCGTCACGGCATCTACCCCAATTCCCCGCCGCGTTTGTCACCGCAATCATGGCGATCTCGCGTCGATGCGCAAGCCGCGATTGCGACGCTCCAGTGGCCGGCCTCACTGGTTATGAGTGGACGGATCGCTCCCCGGCGCCGCCACCTGTAAACGGCATGGCGGGGGCGTCTGTGCGCTCGATCACATTCAGCCCGCTGTTTGTGCGCGTCGTTCTCGCAAAACCGCGGCGCATTTTTGGCCGATACGCATCAGGATTCCAACACGTCCTTGACGATGGTTGCCAGCTGCTTGAGCGAAAACGGCTTCGGCAGGAAGCCGAAATGCGCGTCGGCGGGCAGGTTCCTGGCAAAGGCGTCCTCGGCGTAGCCTGAGACGAAGACGAACTTGATGTCGGGCTGCCGCTTGCGCAACTCGCCTAGCAGCGTCGGCCCGTCCATTTCCGGCATCACTACGTCGGACACGACGATGTCGATCTTGCCGCCGAGCGCCTCGAACACTTCCAGTGCCTCGACGCCGGAGGACGCTTCGTGGACGGTATAGCCG
>NZ_RZOI01000485.1:0-4732 GCF_004022645.1 Mesorhizobium sp. M4A.F.Ca.ET.020.02.1.1
GGTGCAGACCGCGCATGACTGTTTGCGAATTCGCACTGCCGGCTTGGCCGAAGCCGCTGAGCTTGCGGTGCAGCAGCCCGGTCCTTTGGCCAAGCGCCATGCGATCGCGCAGGTAATCGAACGCAACTTCCTTGTTGCTCGCATAGACAATGTCCGACGCATAGACTTGCGGTCGCCCTGCCCGGTCGCCGCTCTGGATCAGGCCCGTGGTCAGGCCAAGAAAGTCATAGACAGGCTTGAGCGTCGCAAGGTCGCGTGCCGCCAGATAGTCGTTCACGGTTATGATGTGAACCGGCGTGCCCGCCAGCGCCGCGGCCGATGCGGCGAGACCGGCGGTGATTGTCTTTCCCTCGCCGGTGGCCATCTCCGCCACCCGCCCGTCAAGCATTGCGAGGCCGCCAAGAATTTGAACGTTGTGGTGGCGCAGCCCGAGCTTGCGCCATGATATCTCGCGCACGATCGCGAAGCATCGTTCGATGTTCGTCTGGGTCAGGCCGCCACGGCGCATCACTGGGCGGAACGCCGCGACCCGCTCGACAAGCTCGACTTCGGCTATGCCCGCATAATCACGTCCGAGTGCCTCGATGCGAGGCAGCGCGCGATACATCCGCCGCAGCCTTGCCCGCTCCCGCAACGGCGAGGCCACGCCAACCAGCCACTGGTCCAGCCAGTCGAGGAATTTCGGCGCCGGGTCTTCCCGCTCGGCGCCGAGATCAAGGGCCGGAAGCAGGACGCCGGCCGTTTGCCCAGCCGCCGTCAAGCTCCCGTCCTTCTACGCTCGGGTGACATCTCGGTCGTCACTTTGTTAAGCCTGCTCCAGCCTCATGTCCGCTTCGTCGCCACCCTTGCGCGCCGCCGATTTGCCGGTTTCCCGTTTCGCCTTGGCAGAAGTCGCTTCTGGTGCCGGTTCCGACGTGTCCTCGACATCCGGGCCGGAGGCTGGCATCCGCTCCAGCATGTTGGCGAAGTGCCGCAAGGAGTGGAGGTGAAGGTAGGTGCACTCCAATTCGTCATTTCCGAACATCGTTTGCAGGTCGGCGGCATCGATCGCCTTCAGCTTCTGGCGGTCGACCGTCATGAAGCCGGCCAGCGAACGGCGCTCGCCACTGTTCAAATTGAACTGCGCCTGCATCGGCTGCAGCAGCCCGAGAGACTTCAGAAGATCGCAATATCGCTTGGTGCGCTGAAAGCGCGACTGATAATCCTGAAGGAAGCCGAGCACCTCTTTCAGGTAGCGCGTCTGCTGTCCGTCGGCGTCGAACAGGCGCTCGCCGCGGCCCTCGCGGTTGATGCCTTCAAAGCTCTCGTCGATGTTGAGGATGAATGTCCGGCCGCTGGCATCGGAGGAGAAAACGAAGGGATAGCGGCGCACGAAAGCCGGAACATATTTGCCGCTCCAGTTGCCGGCATCGTCGACATAAAGGTTTTCGGTCTGCTTCACGCCAAGAATGACCGCCGGCATGATCGACTGTTCGGTGCCCGCGAAAACGATCGGATACTCCGCCGCTGCCTGCGCGAATTCGACAGCCGTCACCGGTACCGAGTTCACATTGCGGGCGAAGGCGTAGGAGTGACCCGTCTTGATCGAAACATCCCTGTGACGGTCCGAGGTTACCGGTTTGGCGTCTTGATAGAAAAGAAGCTGCACAGTCATGAAACCCTCCTTGAGGTGGAAAACTCGGTTAATTTATCGTTTCCGCGATATGTAGAACACTAATACTTCAACACCAAGTATTGATCACACCACCGCGGCGTCGGATTGTAAAGTGAAATGCTGCATTTGGCACGATTCCAAGGTAATTGAGTTAGTTCCAACTACAAGTTATTACCTCCGTTCATGGAAGACTAGACCCGATAGACCCGCAGGAACACCTGCCTGATCCAGCGATACGTACGTTCGTAGAGCGGCACATTGCCGTGAAAGAAGCGGACGTAGATGCGCCCGCCGATGCGGTCGATCTTGCTTGGATTGGCCAGCGCCAATTCCAGATGCATCAAGTTGGCAAGGACCCGCTTCTGCGAAGGATCGGTCGGGTCGAGCGAAAACTCCCCACCGCCCACTCTGCTCAATGCGGCGTTCGGCAAAGTTGCGGTCAGCGAAGGCACCTCGCGTATGATCTTTGCGGGATGCGAAACCCATGGGTCTTCGACGAAGCGCACGTCGACGAACGCCGTATGGTTACGAACCAGATCGGCGTCGCTTTCTGGTATCACGGCGCGCAGTGTCGGCTGATCGAACCGCGTCACATAGGCTAACGTCTCGCCACGGCGCACGAACTTGCCGTCGAGATCCTTCGCCGACGGAATGATCAGAGTACCGCTTGCCTGCGCCCGTACCGTCAGCGCTTCGGCACGGTCGCGCGCGAGGACGAGGTCGGCGCGTGCGAGCCTCAGCTCTTCGGCCACCACTTTGGCGTCGACCTTGTTGGAGAGATCAAGCTTCTCGAGGCGGCGCTCAAGCTCCCCGGCCCTCAGATCCAGCAGGACAGTCCGCGCTTCCAGCAACGGGTCTTCCAACCGCAGGATCGGGGCGCCTCGCTCGATCCGGGCGCCGGGAGTCGCGACAATTTCCGCTACCACGCCATCGACACCGGCATTGACGACTCCGTCGCCCGGCAGCCAGACGACACCCTGCGCGGCGGTCGCGTAGGGCAGCGGGATGACGAAGAATGGCATGGCTGCCAGCGCCAGGCTGGCTGCAACGACGGCGAAGGCCCTCCCCCTCGTCCTTCTCAATGATGGGCTCGTGAACAGGAACCACAGCTGGCGCGCCAGCGGCACGCCAACCATCAGCACCAGCGCCCACCCGGCCATCATCATGCCGACGACGAAGAAGCGCTGGCTGACCAGTGTGACGATCGCCACCATGACGCCGATCCGGTAGAAGAACGCGGCGACGCCGTAGCTGAAAAGCCAGAACTCTTCGCCTTGTGCGGTTGCCGGCGTTTCGGCGCTTTCGATGCCGAACAGATACCGCTGCACCACATAGCCGAGATATTTGGTCGCGCGCTGACCAAGGTTCGGTATCTTGAGAACGTCGCTCAGGACGTAGTAACCGTCAAAGCGCAGCAGCGGATTGCCGTTGAACAGCAAGGTCGAAATGCCGCCGATGAGCATCACGTTGAAAGCGAAGGCGCGCACCGGTCCGGGCTCGGCGTTCAGCCAGACGATCAACGCCAGACAGGCCAACAGCCCCTCGACGATAATGCCTGCCGCCCCCACCAGGGCGCGCTGCCACTTGTCCCGGAATGCAAGGCTCTCCGACGCATCGACATAGGGCACCGGCATGAACACGAGCAGCATCACGCCGATCTCGTGCACTTCGCCGCCCCAGCGCTTGACGGCATAGGCATGCCCGAGTTCATGCAAGGCCTTGATGAAGGGATAGGCAATCAGGATCAGCACGATATTCTCGGCCGAGAGAACCCGGTCGGTCACGTCGCCGGTCAGCGCCTGCCAGTTCATCGCAGCAAGGAAAATCGAATAGGCAACCAGCACCAGGAAGGCGACGCCGCCAAACCAGGACAGGAACGGCCGCACCAGCGGATAGGTCGCGTTCAGGAATTCGTCCGGATCGAACAGCCCGACGCGAATCGCCAGCGGATTGGCGAATTTCGACAGAAGTTTACGGTTGTGCTGCTTGCTGGCGCGGTCGGCGATTTCCTCAATGTCAGGCGGAATGTCACCGAACAGCACATCTGAAGCGTGAAGCTGCCCCAAAAGGCGGATCACCGCGTCCTGTGTGATGACCTTTTCATCGAGGCGTTCGCAGGCGCTGTCCCATACTTCCTGCATGGTGCGTCGGCCGGTCATCAGGCTGATGATGAAATAGGCCTCCGGCGTGAAACGATGAAAACGGCCCGAGGTCCGGTCCTGCATCACATACCAGACCTGGCCGCGGAAGATCGTGCGGTGGATGCTCACCTGGCTTCGCAGCCGCGGCTTCAATTGCGCGACGCGATACCAGGACGAACTGAAATAGCTCCTGTCCATGCTCAGCCCGCCCAGCGCCAGAGGGTCAGGCGCAGCCAGTCGATCATCTTCTGGGTATGGACGAAGAACAGCAGCCGTTCATCCACATGGGTCTTGCTGACGCCCTCCATGCCGGGACGTAGCCGCGCGGGGGACCCGGCGAGAGAAGCCTCGACCATGAATGAGTTGCGGCCGTTGCCCTGTCGCGAGACAGAGGTGATCTGTTCGATCCTGTACGTCAGCGGCTCCCTCGGCAATGCGCTGACCCGCAACTGGCCGGTCTGGCCGATCTTGATGTCTTCGATGTCGCTTTCGTCGACTTCCAGCACCACGCGGTAAGCATCGAGCGGCGCGATGTGAAACAATTCCTGGCCACGCTCGACCGCCGCGCCGACCGATTGCGACAGGTCGCCGGAGACAATAAATCCGTCAAACGGCGCCACCAGGCGGGTGCGACGCAGTTGTTCGTCGATCAGCGACAGCTGTGCGTCCGCCTGCTTGATCTGGGCCTCGATGATCTGGCTTTCGGCGCGCTCGCCACGCGCCAGCGCGCGGTCAAATTCCGTTTCTTTCTGAGCCTTGGTGGTGACCAGCCGCAGCCGCTCGAAATTAAGGTCCTGATCGTCGAGCTGCGCCAGCAGTTGATCCTTGCGCACCGTTTCGCCTGCCTTGGCGAATTCCGACAGAACATAGCCACTGAATGGGGCGACGATTGTTCGCTGCACCGAGCCGCGAATGACAGCAGGCGCCGTTACCGCAT
>NZ_RZOI01000486.1:0-4726 GCF_004022645.1 Mesorhizobium sp. M4A.F.Ca.ET.020.02.1.1
GGCCAAGGCCGCCAGCTTCTTGCCGATTTCGACGCGCGCCTCGCCGCGATAGAGGATGAAGCGCCAGGGCTCGAGCCGGCCGTGATCCGGCACGCGCGTGGCGGCGGTGATCAGGGTGGCGATCTCGGCATCGCTGGGCGCCGGCTCTTTCAGGTCTGGAATCGGCGCGGAGTTCCGGGTCAGCAGGAAGTCGATGATCGGCGACGCCATGGGCGCAAGTCTCCTGGAAGTTCGGTTTTGGGCTGAAGCGCGCCTGTGGGAAATTCGGGCGGCTCGGGCATTGGCGCTTCGCGCCGGATGGCAAGAGCCCTGCGGAACGGGATTGGGACTCTCAGGCCTTGAAATTGCCACCGCCTTGGGCTTCAACGCAAGGCATGTTTGAGGGGACACTGCGTCTTTTCCTGGTCTGGCTGGCGGCGGCGCTGTTCATGGCGCCGGTTTCGTCGGCCGTGGCGCAGAACGCGGACGGCATCAGCAATCTGAAGCTGCCGGGGATTTCCAGCTACGCGACGCCGAAAGGCGAGACATCGCTGGCCTTGAGCGGCGGCGGCGCCATCACGCTCTCGGCGCAACTGACGGACAAGGGCAACGACATCACCCGCGGCATCGTCTGGCGGGTCTTCAAGCCCGAGCCGGCCAGCGACGGCAAGCTGCCGATGGTGGCTTCGGCGCATGGCGGCACCGCCGTGTTCCAGCTGGAGCCAGGCAGCTATCTTGTCCATGCTTCCTATGGGCGGGCCGGCGCCACCAAGCGCATCACCGTGGGCAAGGAGGCCAAGCGCGAAAGCCTGGTGCTCGACGCCGGTGGCCTCAAGCTCGACGCCGTGCTGTCGGGGGGCGTGCACATACCGCCGAAGAAGCTGCGGTTCTCGATCTACGAGGACAAGGTCGAGGCCAATGGCGACCGCGCCCTGATCGTCCCCGATGTCGAGCCGAACGCAGTGGTGCGGTTGAATGCCGGCACCTACCATGTCGTCTCCACCTATGGTTCGGTGAATGCGGTCATCCGCTCCGACATCCGTGTCGAGGCCGGCAAGCTGACCGAAGCGACCGTCGAGCACCGCGCCGCCGAGATGACGATGAAGCTGGTGCGCGAGGCCGGCGGCGAAGCGATCGCCGACACTTCCTGGTCGCTGCTCAACGAATCCGGCGACCCGATCAAGGAAACTGTCGGCGCCTTCGCCTCGATGGTGCTGGCCGAAGGCGACTACACCATTATCGCCAAGAACCGCGACCGCATCTACCAGAAGGATTTCACCGTCGTCGCCGGCCAGAACCAGGAGATCGAGGTTCTCGCCACAGAGGCTTCGGCGATCGATCCCGAGGAAGGCGCGGACTGATCAACCTGCCCGTCAGGCCGCCTTGCGCATGCGGCGCGGCAGGAATTGCGCCCGGCCGCGCGGCGCGGCAGGCGCCAGGTCGAAGACGCCGCGATGGAGCCGATCGAGCAGCGCCTTGCGGTCGCGCAGCGGCTCCAACTCGTCCCAGGTCAGGATGTCGCCGACGCGCACGTCTATGGCCTTGCCGGACAACCGCGCGAATTCACGAATGAGCAGCGAGGTGCGCAGCGTCAGCGACGCCCTGCCGACGAACTTCGCCACCCGGCCCTCGCGCTCGGCCATGTTCATTGGACCGCTGACCAGATGGAACAGCCGTCCGTTCTGGCCGGAAAAATGCATCGGGATGACGGAAGCCCTGGCGTCCTGGATCAGCCGGGCCGGAAATATCTTCCAAGGCAGGTCGCGCGCCAGGCCAAATCCTTTCGGCGCGGTGGCGACGCCGCCGGCCGGGAAGACGATGATCGTGACACCTTCCTTCAACAGCCGCACCGCCTCATGGCGCACCGCCATGTTGTTCTTCACCGCTTCCTTGGTTTCGGAGAAGTCGATCGGCAGCGAGTAGGGTTCCATCTCGCGGATCTTGAGCAGGTCCTTGTGGATCATGACGCGGAACGGCCGTCCGAGCTGCTCGGCCAGCGAAAGCACGGCGATACCGTCGCCGATGCCGAACGGATGGTTGGCGACGATCACCAGCGGCGTGTCGGGCAGCATCGCCGGCGGCCATGGAGCGGCGTTCCGGACCTTGACGTCAATGAGCTCCAGCATGCGGCTGAACACGCGCTCGCCGCTCGGCGCCACCTGGCGCCGCCAGAAATCATAGAGCGCGGCAAAACGGTCGCGGCCGGACAGGCCCTCGACGGAATGGATGAACCAGCGCGTCAGCGCCGGCTGATGCGGGTTGGCGTAGGAAAGCTCGGGAAACGGTCTTTCCCGCAGTTTCAGCTTGAGCATCGCGGCTCGTTACAGCTTTGGCGTGACAGCCATGTGAAAATGGCGGTGGATCGCTCCACCGCCAAGCCATCGGGAATGTGCGGATTCAGGCAGCGCGTTTGCGCCTGCGATCCGGCGTTATCGCTTCCTCGCTCAATTGTGCGATCGCCTCGGCCAGGCCGAGCGATTCCTGGTCGCGCGACCCCAACCGGCGGACGTTGACCGTCTGCTCCTCAGCTTCGCGCTTGCCGCACACGAGAATGACGGGGACCTTGGCCAGCGAATGCTCGCGGACCTTGTAGTTGATCTTCTCGTTGCGCAGATCCGCTTCCGCCAGAAGCCCGGCGGCCTTGAGTTTGGCCACCACCTCATTCGCATAGTCGTCGGCATCGGATGTGATCGTGGCGACCACCACCTGCAGCGGCGCGAACCACAGCGGGAAATGGCCGGAATAGTTCTCGATCAGGATGCCGAGGAACCGCTCCATCGAGCCGCAGATGGCGCGATGCACCATCACCGGTTGCTTCTTTTCCGAATCCGATCCGATGTAGAAGGCGCCGAAACGCTCCGGCAGGTTGAAGTCGACCTGCGTGGTGCCGCACTGCCATTCGCGGCCGATGGCGTCCTTCAGCACATATTCGAATTTCGGGCCGTAGAACGCACCCTCGCCCGGGTTGATCGAGGTCTTGATGCGGTTGCCTGACCGTGTGCGGATCGTTTCCAGCACGCCGCTCATGATCTCCTCGGCATGGTCCCAGGCCTCGTCCGTGCCGACGCGCTTGTCCGGCCGCGTCGACAGCTTCACGCTGATCTCGTCGAAGCCGAAGTCGGCATAGGTCGACAGGATCAGGTCGTTGATGCGCAGGCACTCCGCCGCAAGCTGCTCCTCGGTGCAGAAGATATGCGCATCGTCCTGCGTGAAGCCGCGCACGCGCATCAGCCCGTGCAGCGCGCCCGAAGGTTCGTAGCGATGCACATTGCCGAATTCCGCAAGCTTGACGGGCAGATCGCGGTAAGACTTCAACCCATGCTTGAAGATCTGCACGTGGCCGGGGCAGTTCATCGGTTTCAGTGCGAACACCCGGTCGTCGTCGGTGTCGTCGCCGGCCACCGTCACCTTGAACATGGCGTCGCGATACCAGCCCCAGTGGCCCGATGTCTCCCACAGGCTCTTGTCCAGAACCTGCGGTGCGTTGACCTCCTGATAGCCCTGCTCGTCGAGGCGTCGGCGCATGTAGTTGACCAGGTTCTGGAACATCTTCCAGCCCTTGGCATGCCAGAAGACGACGCCGGGTCCCTCTTCCTGGAAATGGAACAGGTCCATCTCGCGGCCGAGCTTGCGGTGATCGCGTTTCTCGGCCTCCTCCAGCATCGTCTGGTAGGCGTCGAGCTGCGCCTGGTCGGCCCAGGCGGTGCCGTAGATGCGCGTCAGCATCGGGTTGTTCGAGTCACCACGCCAATAGGCGCCGGCGACCTTCATCAGCTTGAAGGCATTGCCGATCTGCCCGGTCGAGGCCATGTGCGGACCGCGGCAGAGGTCGAACCAGTCGCCCTGCGCGTAGATCTTCAGGTCCTGGTCGTCCGGAATGGCGTCGATCAGTTCCAGCTTGTAGCGCTCGCCCTTGTCGGCAAACACTTTCTTCGCCTTCTCGCGCGACCAGACTTCCTTGCTGAACGGCTTGTTGCGCTGGATGATCTCGCGCATCTTCTTCTCGATCACCGGGAAATCGTCCGGCGTGAACGGCTCGTTGCGGGCGAAGTCGTAGTAGAATCCGTTCTCGATCACCGGCCCGATGGTCACCTGCGTTCCCGGCCACAGTTCCTGCACGGCTTCCGCCAGCACGTGCGCGGCGTCGTGCCGGATCAGTTCCAGCGCCCGCGGATCCTCGCGGGTGATGATCTCGACCTTGCCGGGCTTGCCGAGCGGATCGGAAAGGTCGCGCACGGTGCCGTCGATGGCATAGGCCACCGCCTTTTTGGCCAGCGACTTCGAGATCGATTCGGCAAGGCCGGCGCCGGTCATCGCCGCGTCGTAGTCGCGGACGGAGCCGTCGGGAAATGTCAGGGAAACGGAATTCAGCATAGAGTTCTCCTATCCAGTCCCGCAAACGAGCGCGGGTGGTGAAATGCATGTCGCCCAAAGTGCAGTGGTTTGGAGCATGCGCAAGAAGCCGGATGCGTCCGGCGGCGGCAGTCTTTTATGGGTAGATTTCAGCGCCGTAAAGCGCTCGTTCCGCCTATTTGATCAAGCCGGGCAGCTCTTTCAAGAACGCCGCGCGCGTCTTCAAGCCCTTGGGCATGTCGGTGCGGTTGGTGCCGACGACCAACCGGGCAAAGACGATCCGGCGCTCGCCTTTTTCAGCCCAGCCGACGAACCAGCCGAGCGAGCGCATGTCCTTGCCGCCATTGCCAAGCCTTGTGCTGCCGGTCTTGCCCTGCACTGCCCAGTTCCCTGC
>NZ_RZOI01000487.1:0-4716 GCF_004022645.1 Mesorhizobium sp. M4A.F.Ca.ET.020.02.1.1
GCGTAGTTCAGCGTCGCCTAGCGCTCGCCGTCGAAGACCTTGTTCGGGTCGTCGGAACGCTTGCGCGTCGTGGCGATGAAGATCGAGTGGTTGCCGGCGATTTCTGTCACCGGCGTAGCCATAACGGCACTGCCGAGGATTTCCTCGGCTTTACGGCCGCCGCAGCCGGCCACCAGCAATGCAAGCGCAAGAATGCAAATCGTCTTCAAAGTCACGCCAAAATATCCAATCGGGCCCCCAAAGAGGCCGTCCACCCACCGCGATATCTCCCCGACAGCCGAAGTGCGGCGGAAGTAAGTCGTGTCCAGCCGAAAAGTGATCAGCGCCCGGCGACGGCCATTGCACTGTTGCGCGAAAGCCAGAACGGCGGCAGGAAGGCGGGAATGTTGGAGAAGGGCAGCACTTCCGGCTTCAGCCGGATGCCGAGCACATCGCCCATGAAGGCGCGGCGCGCCTCGATACGATTCCAGGCTTCCGAATAGCGCGCGGCGATCTCCTCGCGCAACGGTTCGTCGGCGAGCGCGATGCCGTCCTCGATGTTGGTGGTGAAATAATCGGTGCCGGTTGCGGGGATGATGTCGACCTGCAGCGCCATCCCCGATTTCAGTTGGATGCCGGAGCCTGAAAACACCGGCGAATGCATCCACTCGTCGATATGAATGAGATGGCCGGGATTGAGACCAACGCCGAAGAACGGGTCGCCGATGCGCTCGTGCACCGCTTTCCACAGCGCGCCGCCGGCGACACCGATGCCGATAGTCTCGTACCAGTCGACGGCGGCGGAAAAATAGGGCGCCACAAGCTTTTCGATGTAATCGCTTATGCCCCGCGGCAGCTCGGCGGCGCTCTCGACCAGGAAGCCGGCGCGGGCGTTTAGCGAACCCTGGATGCCGTAGGCCATGGTGATCGGATCGCCGCGCTTGATGATGTCGAGGCGGGGGCTCGGCAGCCCATAGGGGGCGCGCCTGCCGGCGGACAGCATCAGGTGGCAGCATTGCGGCAGGCCGTTGATGCCCATCAGCCGCGCCGCCTGCAGCTCGGTCATGTCGGGTTCGATGCCCTGGAGCACGTTGCGCAGGCCTTGCGAGGAGAAGGTCGCGGCGAATTCGAAGGACGCAAGCTGATCGGCCTCGTTGATCGCGCGCAGGCCGTCGGCAGGGTTCATCAAGAGATCGGCCGCATTCCGGACCGCGCCGTTGTTGCCGGCGAGCGCGCGCAGCGTGTCGGCGATGAAGGAGGGTAGGTCGAGCGTCGCCTCGCCAAAGCCGGCATCGCCAGCGCCGAACGACTTCCAGCCTATGGCGCCGATCCGGTGGCCCGACCTCAGCCCGCAAGCGGCCAGGATGTCCGGCAGCGCGTCGGAACGGTCGCGCGGCTGCGCCGGCAGCGAAAAGGTCTGGTAGAGGACGCGCTCATAGGGGCCGCCGCAGAGTTCGGCATAGCCCCAGCCCTCATTGCCGACCAGCAGTTTTGCTTCCCTGCCGGGAACGATGACCAGCAGCGTCTCCTCGAAGCGGGGGTCGTAGCCGCAGAGATAGGCGACGTTGGCGGCATGCTCGCGGTCGCCGTAGATGACGAAGCCATCGAAGCCGGCCTTCAAGCCGCGCGCAACCAGCGCTTCGATGCGCGCCTCGTAAGTGGCGCGTGGAATGAGCGGCATCACCGTCGGCTCGCCGAATTCCGGCAGCGACATGGTTTTCAGGGCAACCGACGCGACAGGCATGAACAAACGCCTCCAAGTGCTTGCAAATACCGGGAATGCCGGTAGCGGGGCTCATGGCCGGCGGACAATGGCCTTGCGGGACCGGATGTGCAATAGGCTTACATCAACCCGCCCAGTGCGCTTCGGGACAATTTGCCATGAACAGTTTTTCTTCTCGCGTTGCCACCGCCGCCGCCGCTATTCGCCAGATCTTCCCGGAAACGCCGCTGCAGGAAAACGACTATCTGTCGAAGAAAACCGGGGCGCGGGTGCTTCTCAAGCGCGAGGACCTGACGCCGGTACGCTCCTACAAGATCCGTGGCGCCTTCAATTTCTTCCGCAAGGCGCTGGCCGCCGGCAACAACGCCGAGCTGTTCGTCTGCGCCTCCGCCGGCAATCACGCCCAGGGCTTTGCCTTCGTGTGCCGCCATTTTGGCAAAAAGGGCGTGGTCTTTATGCCGGTGACTACGCCTCAGCAGAAGATCGACAAGACGCGGCTGTTTGGCGGCGACTTCGTCGAGATCAGGCTGGTCGGCGACTTCTTCGACGATTGCTATCGCGCCGCGTTCGAATTCGCGGAAAGCGGCGGCGCGCATATGGTGCCGCCCTTCGACCACAAGGACATCATCGAAGGACAGGCGACCGTTGCCTATGAGATCGCGGACCAGATGCCGGGCGCGCGCATGCCCGATATCGTCATGCTGCCGGTCGGCGGCGGTGGTCTCGCCGCCGGTGTGACGCACTACTTCGCCGACCAGCATCGCGAGGCGCGTTTTGTCTTCTGTGAGCCGGCAGGCGCGCCGAGCCTCAGCGAGAGCCTGTCCTCAGGCAAACGGATCAAGCTCTCCAAGGTCGACAATTTTGTCGACGGCGCCGCTGTCGCGGAGATCGGCCGTGAGCCGTTGCGGCATCTGAGGGAATTTGCCGCCGATGCGGTGCGGCTGATCCCGGAGAACCGGCTCTGCGCGACCATGATCGAGATGCTCAACGTTGAAGGCGTGGTGCTGGAGCCGGCAGGCGCCCTGGCGATCGATGCGCTCAAGGATTTTTCCCGCAAGGAGATCAGGGGCAAGACCATCGTCGCGGTGGTTTCGGGCGGCAATTTCGATTTCGAGCGGCTGCCCGACGTCAAGGAGCGGGCGCTGCGCTTCGAAGGGCTGAAGAAATACTTCATCATCCGCTTTCCGCAGCGGCCGGGCGCGTTGCGCGATTTCCTCGAAATGCTGGGGCCGGACGACGACATCGCCCGCTTCGAATATCTGAAGAAATCGGCGCGCAATTTCGGTTCGGTGCTGATCGGCATCGAGACCAAGGACCGCCGCAATTTCGATCTGCTGAGAGCGAATTTCGACGCCGAAGGCGTGCAATACCAGGACATCACCGACAACGAGACGCTGGCCGGGTTTATCATATGAGCGGGAAAGGAGCGGTCTTCGTCGCGCTGTTTTCCGGCATCAATGTCGGCGGCAACCGCATTGTCAGGATGGCGGAGTTGCGGACCTTCTTCGAGGAACTCGGCTTTTCCGATGTGGTCAGCTATGTGCAGAGCGGCAACGTCGTGTTCCGGTCAGCAAAGGGCGACGCCGCCGGTTTGACGAAAAAGCTGGAGGCCGCCTTCGAGAAGCAATGGGGGTTCCATTCGCGCATCATGGTGCGCGATGCCGGCTGGTTCGTGCGGCTGGTGAAGGAAAATCCCTATCCGGAGGTCTCCGACGATCCGGCCAAGCTGCATGCCTATGTGCTGGAGCGCGGGCCGACGACCGAGGAGATCGCGCGGCTCGCCGAAAAATGCACCGGCCCGGAGCGCTTCGAGGTCAAGCGCGACGTGCTTTACCTGCATGCGCCGGAGGGGCTCGGAAAATCAGTGTTCGCCAATCTCATTCCACGCACCCTGAAAGTGCCGGGCACAGCCCGCAACTGGCGCTCGGTGCTGGCGCTGGTCGAGATGGCGGGCCAGACAGGCGCTTGACGCCAATCGGCTCACGCGGCCTTCTGCCAGTCGAAGGTCAGTTCCTCGCGGAAGGCAAAGCGCTTGATGTGGTCGGCGACGACCGTTTCCAGGCGTTCGAGCGATGTCGCGTCGTCGGCTGCCACGGCGATATGGAGCGCTTTGGCATCGGCCTCCATCACCGTGCGTCCCAGCGACGTCAGGTCGATAGCGCCGTGGTGCGGGTCGAACTCGACCGGAAATTTGTGCGCCCAGTGCTTGCAGAGTTGCTGCAGGTAGCGGCTGGCATGTTCGGTGGCGACATCGGCGCGACTGGTCGGCATGGATGAATTTCTCCCGGCGGATCAAGAAAAACGCCAGCCTCGTAAAGCTGGCGTCATGAGCGGATAGATAGGCGCCGTCTGGCGAAGCGCCAGAGCTTGGCGGTTAAATTGCCGTGGGATTGGCGAAACGCCTACCAGCTGCCTGTGTTCGGCATCGAGGCCCAAGGCTCGGCCTTGGCCTTTGCCGGGCCCTTCTGCAGCAGCTCGATCGAGATCCCGTCCGGCGAGCGGATGAAGGCCATGTTGCCGTCCCGCGGCGGCCGGTTGATGGTGACGCCGCTGTCCATCAGGTGCTGGCAGGTGGCATAGATGTCGTCGACCTCATAGGCGAGGTGGCCGAAATTGCGGCCACCCTTGTAGTCCTCCGGGTCCCAATTGTAGGTCAATTCGACCAGCGGCGCCTTCTCCGCGATGCCGCTCTTCTCGTCTCCCGACGCGGCGAGAAAGATCAGCGTGTAGCGCCCCTGCTCGTTCTCGTAGCGGCGCACTTCCTTCAGGCCGAGCTTGTTGCAGTAGAAGTCGAGCGAGGCATCGATGTCGGCGATGCGGACCATGGTGTGCAGATAGCGCATGGGATCTTTCTCCGGGCGTTGCGTCGCGGCGGAACATAGGGGCCACCCGGCCAAAGGGCAATCGCCGGAACGCCGGAGCAAGAGGGGCAATCCGACAGTCAAGCCGAGCCGGAGCGCGGCACAGTCCGATTTTAGGACACGTCACCCCGGTTGCGGACATGCCGGCAAACG
>NZ_RZOI01000488.1:0-4697 GCF_004022645.1 Mesorhizobium sp. M4A.F.Ca.ET.020.02.1.1
GAGGCGGCCCAACCGCGGCGCCATCGTCGCCGTGGTGACGCAGGAGCATCTCGCCTCGATGTTCGAAAGCATGGCCGAGCTGGAAGCGATCTGCGCGCGCTTCTCGGCCGAGCGCATGACCGGTGGCGAGCGCCGAGCGCTCGAGATGGAACATCAGGCCTCGGCGCGCCTGGTGCAGCTCGGCGCCGAGGAGGACTACGAGTATTTCAACACCGAGTTCCACAGCCGGCTTTATCGTGGCGCCCACAACGCGCATATCCAGGACCTGACCGTGACGACGCGCAGCCGGCTGGCGCCGTTCCGGCGGGCGCAGTTCATGCTGCCCGGCCGGCTGGCCAAATCCTGGCAGGAACACGATTTGATCGTCACCGCGATCATGCGCGGCGACGGCGCGGCGGCGGGCAAGGCCGCCAGGGATCATGTCTCGATCGTCAGCGAGGCGAGCGCAGTGTTCGCGGCCGTCGAGCCGATGACCTCCGCGCTCAGCCGATCTGCGCGTCAATGATCTCGACGAAGCGCGCGAAGAGGCCGGCCTGCGACTTGATCTTGAGCTTGCGGTAGATGTTGCGGCGGTGGACCTTGACGGTTCCCGGCACGATCCTGAGCGCCCGCGCGATCGATTCCGTCGAGTGGCCCTGAAGCACCAGGTCGACGACCTGCTTTTCGCGCGAGGTGAGCGACAGGCTCTTCCAGATATGCGCGCGGTCGAATTCGCTAGGAACAGCCGCCGCCTCGCCGCGCGGTGTCGTCGCCGGCTCGTCGGCCGGCAGGTTCGGCCAGCGCAGCCTGACCAGGCCGATCACCGCCGGGGCCATGTCGCGCAGCAGCCTGGCGTCGGCGGTGCCGAACGAACCCGAGGCGCGCAGCCGCATCAGCGACAGCACCAGCGCGTCCTTGCCCGGCAGCGGGACGAAGAAGCCGACCTCCTCGGCGAGCTTGGTCTGGCTGTAGTAGGAGCGGTAATACTCGCTGGCATAGAAGCGGTCCGGCGCCAGTTCGCGCATGCGCCAGAAGCCTTCCTTGCGCTCGACCGCCGCATGGTGGAACGGGTCGAGCAGGTAGGGGCCGTCCTGATAGAGCGCGACGAAGACGTGGCTCTCGGCCGGCGAGAAGGTCTCGAACAGCAGCGGCGGGCGCGCGGCGCCCCTATAGCCGAAGATGACGCAATGATCGAAGCTGACATGGCCGCGCAGCCAGCCGACGATGGCGCGGCCGAAATGATCGCTGCCAGCTTCGCGCGTCGCGGCGATGACGGCGCCGAGCCCGTTGTAGTCATCGCTGCGGGAAACGGCCAATTCATACCCCTTTAAATGATAAAATAGGCTAAATATACCACCGGCGAGGTATATACTAGCCGGCATTGGCTCTGGTAGCGTTTCGAAATCAACTCGCCCTGGAGCCCGCCTTTGACTGCAGCGCCCGATATCGAGTTTCGCGCGGTCACCAAACGCTACGGCGCGGTCATCGCGGTCAGCGGCATTGACCTTGCGATCCCGCCCTCCGCCTTTGTCGCTTTGCTCGGGCCGTCCGGATGCGGCAAGACGACCTGCCTGCGCATGATCGGCGGCTTCGAGCAGCCGAGCGAAGGCCAGGTGCTGATCCGCGGCCGCGACATGGCAGGCACGCCGCCCTACCGGCGGCCGGTCAACATGGTGTTCCAGCAATACGCGCTGTTTCCGCATCTCGATGTCGAGGACAACATCGCCTACGGGCTGCGCCAGGCGAGGCCCAGGCTGTCGTCGCGCGAGATCTCCTTGAGGGCCGGCGAGGCGCTGGCCATGGTGCGGCTCGCCGGCTATGGCCGCCGCAAGATCCACGAGCTTTCCGGCGGCCAGCAGCAGCGTGTCGCGCTGGCCCGCGCGCTGGTCAACAAGCCAGCGGTGCTTCTGCTCGACGAGCCGCTGGCGGCGCTCGACAAGAAGCTGCGCACCGACATGCAGATCGAGCTGCAGAACCTGCAGCGCGAGATCGGCATCACCTTCGTGCTGGTCACGCACGACCAGGAGGAAGCGCTGTCGATGAGCGACCTCGTCTGTGTCATGAATGGCGGCCGCATCGTCCAGCTCGGACAGCCGAACGAGATCTACGACGAGCCGGCCGACCTCTTCGTCGCCGATTTCGTCGGCAAGACCAATCTGTTGAGCGGCACGGTGGCGGGCCTGTCGGGCGACCTCGTCGATGTCGCGCTGGCCGACGGCACGGTGATCGCGGCGCGCAAGCGGGCGCCGCTCAGCCGGGGCGAGCGGGTGTCGGTGTCGCTGCGGCCCGAAACGCTCAGCCTCGGCTTGGCCGGAAACGGCAGCCTGAAGGGCATCGTGCGCAACCGCATCTTCCTGGGCGCGACCGCAGAATACGCCATCGAGGTCCAGGGTATCGGATCACTGCTCGCCAAGGCCGATCACCAGATTGGCCGCGACAACCTCTTCAAGCCGGGCGAACCCGTCGCCATCGGCTTTGCCGCCGGGGCGCCGCTGGCGTTTCCGCAACCCAAGAACAACGGGACCAACCAGAGGGAAAACCACCATGTCGAAATCCTATCGTGACGGACTGCCGATAAGCCCCGAGAAATTCGTCGACCAACTGATGCGCCTGAAGCGCGGCTCGATCGGCCGGCGCGAATTCCTCGGCCTCACCGGCCTTGGCGTCGCCACCGCGGTGATGGCGCGCGAGCTCGGCATCATGCCGACGCCGGCCTACGCCGCCGAAAACCTCGGCGACCGCATGTCGATCGCCACCTGGCCGAACTATCACGACCCCGCGACGTTCGAGAGCTTCAAGGCCGAGACCGGCGTTGCCGTCGAGGTCAACGTCTTCGGCTCGAACGAGGAGATGCTGGCCAAGCTGCAGGCCGGCGGCTCGGGCTGGAGCCTGTTCGTGCCGACCAACTACACGATCTCGACCTACAAGAAGCTCGACATCATCGAAGCGCTCGACATGGCCAAGCTCGGCAATTTCGACGGTTCGCAGGAGGATCCGCGCTTTACCTCGGAAGGCACGATCGACGGGACGATCTACGCCGTGCCGAAGAACTGGGGCACCACCGGCATCGCGATCAACACCAAGAAGCTGACCAAGCCGATGACGAGCTGGAAGGAGTTCTGGGACACAGCCATGGCGGAAGGCGACGGCCGCACCATGGTGCATGACTATCAGCTCACCACGATCGGCAATGCGCTGAAATATTACGGCTATTCCTTCAACTCGCTGAAGCCGGACGAGCTCGCCAAGGCCGAGGAACTGCTGCTCAAGGTCAAGCCGCATCTGTTCGCGGTGTCGAGCGACTATCAGCCGTCGATGCGCGCCGGCGATGCCTGGATGACGATGTGCTGGACCAATGACGGGGCGCAACTCCATCGCGACATCCCGGAGATCGCCTATGTGCTCGGCAAGGAAGGCGGCGAGATCTGGACCGACTTCTACGCCATCCCGAAGGACGCGCCGAACAAGCCGGCCGGCTACGCGCTGCTCAACTACCTGATGAACCCGAAGGTCGCGGTGAAGGAGCACTTGGCCAATGGCGCGCCCTCGATCGATGCGCGCGTCAACGCGCTGCTGCCGAAGGAGGTGATGGACAATCCGATCCTCTACCCGGCGGCGGACCTGTTGAAGCCGCTGGAGTTCGGCGCCGCCGCGACGCTCACCGATCCGGGGCGCGCCGAGCTGATGGCGCGCTTCAAGTCGGCTTGAGCGGAACCGGCCACAAACCCGATCCAGGCAACGCGACCGGCGGGCAATTGCCCGCCGGCACCGAAGCGGCTTTTTCGATGCGCGGCACTCTCCTTCGCAAAAATCTTACGACCGCGCTGCTGCTCGCGCCGGCGACGCTGTGGCTGGTGGTATTCCTGGTCCTGCCGTTCGTCGCCATCGCCATCTTCAGCGTCGGCGAGCGGGCGCCCGAGGGAGGCTACCAGGCAGCTTTCACGCTTGCGCAATACGCCAACCTGCCGGCGCGGGCGACCGCGTTCTGGAACACGATGGTACTGGCGCCGGTCGGCGCCTTCGCCTGCCTGCTCGTCGCCTATCCGGTCGCCTACTATCTGGCGCTGCGCGCGCCGGAGCGCTGGCGGCTGATCCTGCTGGCGCTCGTCGTCATCCCGTTCTGGACCAGCCTTTTGATGCGCACCTATGCCTGGATGTATGTGCTGGGTGGCCGCGGCATTCCGGCCCTGCTCGCCGATGTCGGCATCGAGGACGTCAGGCTGATCAACACGCCGGGCGCGGTGCTGCTCGGCATCGTCTACGGCTATCTGCCGCTGATGATCCTGCCGATCTATGTCAGCCTGGAGCGGCTCGACCGCAGGCTGCTGGAAGCCTCTGCCGATCTCGGCGCGACGCCGCTGTCGACCTTCCTCGGTGTCACGCTCCGGCTTTCGCTGCCGGGCGTGATGACCGGCTTCTCGCTGGTGATGATCCTCCTGCTCGGCGAATATCTGATCCCGACGCTGCTCGGCGGCGGCAAGGTGTTCTTTATCGGCAACGCGCTGGTCGACCTGTTCCTGCAGTCGCGCAACTGGCCGTTCGGTTCGGCCATCGCCATCACGCTGGTGCTGGTCTCGGTGGTGGTGCTGATTGCCGCCAACCGCATCTCGGCCCGGCTGTCGGGCGCGCGCCGGGTGGACCTGATCTGATGCGCGCCTTCGTCGTTGCCGTCTTTGCCTTCCTCTACCTGCCGATCGCGCTGGTGGTGGCGATGAACA
>NZ_RZOI01000489.1:0-4684 GCF_004022645.1 Mesorhizobium sp. M4A.F.Ca.ET.020.02.1.1
GATCTTGATGATGGCGTTCTGCTCGATCGAGATCATGCCAAGGGTGGCGTCGAGCAGGAACGAAATCTTCTGCGACAGGAAGGTGGCGTGGTCGGCGAGCGACAGCACGTCGCGCGACAGGGTCTTGACGCGGGCGCGGATGTCCTTGCTCATCTTGGTCTGGGTCGCGACGTGGGCGAGGAAGCCGGCCAGGCGCTGCAGCGAGATCAGGCTGTCGCGGATCGAGGAGGCGATGTCCTCCTTGCGGCCGATGGCCTTGAGCAACTCCTGGAAGTCGCGGTTGCGCTTGGAGACCTTGGTCGACCTGGCCTCGAAGATATCGCGCGAGATCGCTTCCACGTCGCGGCCGGCGCGCTCCAGAATGTCGGCGAGGCGGTCGACGATCGCTTCCAGTAGGCCGATCAGGATGGTGTCGCCGCTGGTGCAGCCGGTCGCCACCTTCTCGGCGCGCAGCGGAAACGTCTTGAAGGCCTTCGGTTCGTGATAGCGCACGGTGACCAGACGGCTGCCGGCCAGCGCGAAGGTTACCGGCGACATCAACGGGTCGTCGGCCTCGGTCTGGGCCGGCAGCGTCGCGGTCATGAAATAGGCGCCGTCCTCGATGTAGAGGCGACTGGAGATTTCGATCTCCTCCATCTCCTCGCGCGTCGGGATGGCGACGCCGAGCCAGCTCTCGATGGCGGTTTCCTCGTCCTTGGTCGGATTGAAAAGATCGGCCCAGACAACCTTGTCGCCATTTGCCACAAGGTCATCAACCAGACGCAGCCGATCATTGTCCACGACGAATGCCTTGATCATCGCCGGATCTCCCTTGCTGGATCGAAGAGATTTTCGTTCGAAGCGTCGTCAGGACTGCATGGGCTTCGAGGAGCCCGCGAGCACCAGCCGATTAGACCTGCGGCATGATGAGGTCAAGACAGGCGACGGGAGGGCGCAATCTGCCGGACGCGCGCCGCCGCGAGCATCAGGTGTTGAACTTGAACAGCATGATGTCGCCGTCCTGAACGACATACTCCTTGCCTTCGTCGCGCGCCTTGCCGGCCTCCTTGGCCGCGACTTCGCCGCCGAGCGTGACGAAGTCGTTGTAGGCGATGGTCTGGGCACGGATGAAGCCGCGCTCGAAATCGGTGTGGATGACGCCGGCCGCCTGCGGCGCCTTATCGCCTTTGTGGATAGTCCAGGCGCGCGTCTCCTTCGGTCCGACGGTGAAATAGGTGATGAGATGCAAAAGGTCGTAGCCGGCGCGGATCACCTTGTTGAGACCCGGTTCGTCGAGGCCGAGCGAGGCGAGGAACTCCATCTCCTCGTCGTCGGAAAGCTGGGCAACCTCCGCTTCGATCGCTGCCGAGATGACGACGGTGCCGGCGCCCTGAGCGGCGGCCATCTTTTCCACGGCCTTGGAGTGCTCGTTGCCGGTCGCGGCATCGGCCTCGGCGACGTTGCAGACATAAAGCACCGGATGCGAGGTGAGCAGGTTCAGCCCCTGCAGGATGCGCAGATCCTCCGGTCCTATGCCCTTTAGCAGGATGCGGGTCGGCTTGCCCGCCTGCAGCAGTTCGAGCGCTGCCTCCATCATCGGCAGCACGGCCATCGCTTCCTTGTCCTTGCCGGCGGCGCGCTTGCGGAACTGGACGATGCGGCGCTCGAGGCTTTCGAGGTCGGCGAGCATCAGCTCGGTCTCGACCGTCTCGGCGTCGGCGACGGGGTCGATGCGGCCCTCGACATGGGTGATGTCGTCGTCCTCGAAGCAGCGCAGCACATGGACGATGGCGTCAACCTCGCGGATGTTGGCGAGGAACTGGTTGCCCAGCCCTTCGCCCTTGGAGGCGCCGCGCACCAGGCCGGCAATGTCGACGAAGGAGATGCGGGTCGGGATGATCTCCTTCGACTTGCCGATGGCGGCGATCTTCTGCAGGCGCGGGTCCGGCACCGCCACCTCGCCGGTGTTTGGCTCGATGGTGCAGAACGGGTAGTTGGCGGCCTGCGCCGCCGCCGTCCTGGTCAGCGCGTTGAAGAGCGTCGACTTGCCGACATTAGGCAAGCCGACGATGCCGCATTTGAAACCCATTGTGTCCGGTCCTATCGGGAAATCGAAATTTGATCAGGGCTATGGGCGAAAGGAGTGACGAACGTCAACCCCTCGGCCGCCATCCCCGGCGACGTTCAGCCCTTGCCGCCGAACAGCTTCTTCAGCATGGCGGCCATCGGGCCCGTTTCGGGCAGCTTTGCCGGCGCCTGCTGCGGCCTGGCCTGGCGGATGTGGCTCTGCGCCTTTGGCGCCTTGGGTGGCGGGCGATCGTCGTCGCCGGTCGGCGTCAGTTTTTCACGCAGGGCGAGCGTGATGCGGTTCATGAAGGAATTGTCGTCGCCCTTGGCCAGCAGGCCGGCGTCGTCGGCGATGGTGTCGAGCAGAACCTCGAGCCATTCGCGGTCCGCCTTGGCGAAGTCGCCAAGCACGTGGCCGTGCACCATTTCCTTGACGCCCGGATGGCCGACGCCGACACGCACGCGGCGATAGGCTTTGCCGACATGGTCGTCCAGCGAGCGGATGCCGTTGTGGCCGCCGGAGCCGCCACCGACCTTGACCCGAACCTTGCCGGCGGCAAGGTCGATCTCGTCATAGAAGACGGTGAGCGCGGCAGGTTCGAGCTTGTAGAAGCGCAGCGCCTCGCCGACCGCCTGGCCGGACAGGTTCATGAAGGTCTGCGGTTTGATCAGGAGGATCTTTTCGCCGGCGAGCGTGCCTTCGGCGATCAGGCCCTGGAATTTCTTCGACCAGGGCGAAAAAGAATGGCGGCGGGCGACTGCGTCCACCGCCATGAAACCGACATTGTGCCGGTTGTTGGCATATTTCGCGCCCGGATTGCCGAGGCCTGCGAACACAAGCATCGTCGTCTCCGGGCGGGAAAATTACTTCTCTTCGGCGGCCGGAGCCGCTTCGGGCGCTGCCGCCTCGGCCGTCTCTTCCACCTCGGGCTTCATCGCCGAGGAGCCGGCAATGGTCGCGATGGTGAAGTCGCGGTCCGAGATCACCGGCTTGACGCCGGCCGGCAGCGTGACCGCCGAGATGTGGATCGAGTCGCCGATATCGGTGCCGGCGAGATCGATGGTGATGAATTCCGGGATCGCATTGGCCGGGCAGTGGAACTCGACCTCGTGACGCACGATGTTGAGCACGCCGCCACGCTTGATGCCGGGCGACTTGTCCTCGTTGATGAAGTGGACAGGCACGTCGACATTGACCTCGGTGTCCTTGCCGATGCGCAGGAAGTCGACATGGACAGGGAAATCCTTGACCGGGTCGAGCTGGAAGTCCTTGGGCAGAACCTGGATCTTGCTGCCGCCGACATCGATCGTGGCCACCGTGGTCAGGAACCCGCCGCCGTGGATCTTGTAGTAGACGTCCTTGTAGTTGAGGGCGATCGCCAGGGGAGGCTGCTTGTCGCCGTAAATCACTGCAGGCACTTTACCGTTGCGGCGAACTGCACGGGCGGACCCCTTACCGACCTGTTCGCGCGCTTCGGCCTTGAGCTCGTAAGTATCGTGGCTCATGGCATTTCCTTTCGCGTGTTGTGGAGCGTTTGCGGCAGGCAATATGCCCAGCCGAAACGTCGAAAGCCGCCAGGCCTGGATGTCCGAACGCCGGTGGCCGCCAGAAGCGGACCTTTGTTCGGGGATCACAAGGGAAGGCAGCCTTCCGCCGCGTTGCCTCCAAGGGTGTCTACGCGGGTGGCGGCTCTATAGCGGAAGGCGGGCGCAGGCGCAAGCGGTTGGTCTGGAAGGCTTTCGCGACATTTCCAATGTCGAAAGCATACAGTCAAGAATCCCGTCCGTCCGGATGTAGGATCGGGCAGGCTTCAATCGTCCTGCGGCAGTTGTCTCAACCAATCCGTGAGGATCCGATATGAAACTCCTGTTCAGCCGCAATCCCAATCCTCGCCTTGGAGTCGCGACGGCACGCCATCTCAAGGCGGACGTTACGTTCGAATTCGCCTCACCCATGGTATCGGGGCAGGCCGAGCGCTATCGCGTGCTCAACCCAAATCTGACCTTGCCGATACTGGTCGGCTCCGGATGGAGCCTGTGGGAAGCCGACGCCATCGCCTGTCGGCTCTCCCGCGAGGTGGGCTCGAATTTTTGGCGCGGCGGGGACGATGAGCCGGACATGATCCGCTGGATAAGCTGGGGCAAGGAGAATTTCGCCAGAGGCTGCGACATGGTGCATTTCGAGCGCGGCACCAAGCAGCGCTGGGGGCTGGGTCCTATCGACCAGGCCCTCGTCGAGGAAGGCTTCAGGGTTTTCCACGCGGCTGCCGCCATCCTCGCCCCGGTGCTCGCGCAAAGGGAGTGGCTGGTCGGAAATTCCGTCTCCTACGCCGACTTTCGCATGGCGACGTTTCTGCCCTTCAACGATGCTGCCGGGCTACCGCTCGACGACTATCCGTCGATACGTCGCTGGTATGACCAACTCGAGGCGATCGATGCATGGCGCGATCCTTTCGCGGGTCTCGAGGCGCCGCCATTGCCGCGCGTGAAGAGTTACATTTCCAACGGTCGGCCCGGAACAGCGGTCTGATCGGCAGCCAGCGCCTCGCGCAAGGCCCAGACTTTTTGGGTGAGCGAATCGATCTCGGCCAATGTCATCCCGGAGCGCTCGATGAGCGTTTCACCCAGACAGTTTCAT
>NZ_RZOI01000048.1:0-17805 GCF_004022645.1 Mesorhizobium sp. M4A.F.Ca.ET.020.02.1.1
GTCCGGCACGCTGTGACGCAAGTCGACGATGCCGTCGCCGTCGCCGTCGACGCCGCGGGCAAGGTAGTCGGTCGGCAGGATCTGCGTCTGGCCGATCTCACCGGCCCAGGCGCCGGTCACGTCGGCAGGCAGGACGCCGCGATCGATCAGCGTCAATAGCGGCACGAGTTGGGGACGGAAAAGCTGCGGGCGGCGGCAGTCATGCGAGAGCGTCACCAGCGCGCTCAGCGTGTGGAAATCGCCCTGGACGGCGCCGAAATCGGTCTCGAGCGCCCAAAAGGCGGCGATGACGGGCGCCTGGACGCCGAATTCCTGGTCGGCGCGGGCGAAGACGTCGGCGTATTTCTTCAGATTGGCTCCGCCCTGCTTCAGGCGGTAAGCCGAGATCATGCGGTTGGAGAATTCGGTGAAGGTCTGGGTGAAGACGCCCTGGGCGCGGTCACGAGCCAGGACCTTGTCGTCGAGGCTCGCCTGTTCCAGCGCGTTCAGGCCGACGGCGCCGACGCCGGCCGCCTTGGCTTCCGCCTCCACGCCCTGTTTCCAGGTGTTGAAATCGTCTCCGCACTCCTGCGCCGCCGCCGGCCAGGCAAGAGCGCCGACAACCAGCGCCGCCAAGATGTCAACACGCAATCGCATCGCTTCCCTTTCGAACCCGGCGCACGCCCCGCCGAACCCGAACCGGTTCTGGCCAGGACCATGCGTGATTCAAAGCTCAGGAGCGTCCTCGGGCACCCGCCTGGTACGCCGCTCCGGACTGCCAGCAGCTCAATACATCGCCGCTGGTCGTGTCGAAAAGCAGGCAGGACGGCTCATGTCAACGGGTGTTCTGCCGCAGCCACTTGTTCCAGGCGACTTCCGAGCCGTTGAAAACGTTGATGTCGGATTTGCCGGTCATGCCCGGAACGATGCCGGTTCCGGTATATTGCCAGAAGGTGAAGGGGTGGCTGCCATACTTCTGGCGAGGGTGGCCAGCGACCGAGCGCAGCCAATAGGGATAGCCGCGGAAGGTCGCGAGGCCGTTGTCGTCGAAGAAGTCGATCGAGGTGTAGATGATCGGCTTCTTGCCGTAGTGCCGCTCGACGATTTCGAGGAAAGTGGTCATCTCCGCGCGCACCGTGGCCGGGTCGGGCCGCAGCCGGCACGTCGGCGATTTCGGGTTCCATTCCATATCGAGCACCGGCGGCATCGCCGAACGGTCTTTGGGGACGTTGGCGATGAACCAGCGCGCCTGCGTGGCGGCGGGTGTGCAGAAATAGAAGAAATGATAGGCCGCGCGCGGAATTCCCACGGCTCTCGTGCGCGCCCAGTGCTCGTTGAAATAGTCGTCGAAGCGGTCGCCGCCCTCGGTCGCCTTGATGAAGGCGAAGGAAATGCCGCTCGCCTTGGCTGCCGGCCAGTCCACCGATGTCTGGTATTTCGAGACGTCGGTACCGTGGATGGCAAAGCTCCACGGCGCACCGCTGTCCCACTCATGCGGCTTGGAATCCTCGAAGCGCGGTGCGCGCACCGCAACCATCGGGCTGCTGGAGGACATCACCGGCGTCAGGTCGTCAACGGTCGAGCAGGCGCCCAGCAGCGTCAGCATGATGAGGGCCGCAAGACGGCGCATCGCTACTCCTGAGCCGGGTTCAGCCGGCCGCTGATGGGTCGTTTCGGGTGGCCCCCTTGGCCGTCCCCCGCCGGACGATCACCCCACAGGAACGTCCAGTCTCCTCAAAGCGCACCCTTTTGGCGCGCTTTAATCTCTCTTTCCAGTGCATGTCGTTGTCCCAAAACCGCTGCGCACTTTTGGGCGACATGCATCATGTGATCGCCGATCATGGTTGATATTCGGTTGACGGCGCTCGACAGCAGCCGAGATTTTGAGGCAGCAATGGCGGCAAATCGATGGCATAAATCGGGCGCCACACGCAGGGGGTGAGATGCGGATCGTCGTCAAGATCGTCAAATGGTTGCTCGGCCTGGTCGTGCTGGCGATAGCAGCGTTGGTCGCCTGGCTCTATGTCGCGCCGCCCGAACTGATCCGCGTCGGTTCCGGCTATTCGGCCAAGATCGTGTGCTCGAACGTTTTCATCGCCGGGCGCGACGCCAACCAGGTGCTCGCCGTCGATGTCCAGGCGCCGGGCCATCCGCTGCTCAGGCTGATGAGAGTGTCGGTGGACAAGGAACGCGGCATGGTCTCGGCAGGCCTGTTCGGCGTGCTCGGCAAAAGCGTGGCCGTCGCGCGCGACGGGCTAGGCTGCGCTACCGTTCCGGACGGCAACACCGGCAAGGCGAGGCAGACGGCGATCTACGCCGGGCCGGCCGCCACCAGGCAGGATGCGCTGTGGCCGGAGGGTGAGCGAGTGGACGCCTCGCAGAATCCAGAAATCGCGAAGATCGTCGACGACGCGGCCATGGCCGGCGCCGGCATGCGCGCCGTGGTCGTGGTGAAGAACAGCCATATCGTCGCCGAGCGCTATGGCGAGGGCTTTTCTGCAAAGACGCCGCTGCTCGGCTGGTCGATGACCAAGACGGTCAATGCCGCCATCGTCGGCACGCTGGTCAAGGACGGCAAGCTGGCGATCGACAACAAGGGCCTGTTCGCGCCCTGGAAGGCGGATGGGCGCGCCGCGATCAGCCTTGCCGACCTGATGGCGATGTCGAGCGGGCTGGAGTTCAACGAGGATTATGGCGACGTCGCCGATGTGACGCGCATGCTCTATCTCGAACCCGACATGGCGGGTTTTGCCGAAGCCAAGCCGCTGACCGGCGAGGTGGGCAAGGTGTTTTCCTATTCGAGCGGCACGGCGGTGATGCTGTCGCGGCTGTGGCAGGACGCCATCGGCGACAAGGCCAAGGCGCTGACCTGGCCGCGGACGTCGTTGTTCGAGCCGCTCGGCATGCACAGCGCCGTGCTCGAAACCGACGAGCAGGGCAGCTTTGTCGGCTCGTCCTATCTCTACGCCACGGCGCATGACTGGGCGCGGTTCGGTCAGTTCCTGCTGCAGGGCGGGGTCTGGAACGGCAATCAGCTCCTGCCCGCCGGCTTCGTCGACTGGATGCGGGAGCCGGCGGCGGCCTCGAAGGTCTACGGCAAAGGCCAGTTATGGATCGAAGGGCCGGGCGATGAGGAGAACCCTGGCGCCGGCGTCGCGGCCGGCCTGCCCAAGGACACCTATTGGATGGAGGGGCATGACGGCCAGACGGTCGCCATCATCCCGTCGGAGCAGCTGGTGGTGGTGCGGCTTGGACTGACACCGGCCAAGCTCAACTATCGCCCGCAGGTGATGGTTGGCGCGTTGGTGGAGGCGCTTCACCGACTACCTGGCTGCGCCGATCACGCCGAGCCAAGCGTAGCCGCGATAAAGCGTTCTGAAATGGAAGGTTGCGCCGGTTCGCTCGGATTCTGATTCCAAAACCTCGCGCAGCGATTCACGCGGCGCGACGTGGAATCTTTTGAGCCAGCCGCGCAGCAGCGCCCGGAACCAGCGCGGCAGGCCCTCCTGCTGACCGAAATCGACGACATGCAGGGAGCCGCCTGGCGCCAGCGCGGCGAGTGCCGCTGAAACCGTTTTTTCCCAGCCCGGGCTCATCGACAACGAGTAGGACACGAAGATGCGGTCGAAACGCGCGACGCCGTAGAGCGTGCCAGCGTCGAAATTGGTGGCGTCGCCGAGCGCCAGAGTGACGCGGCCGGACCGGTTTTCGCGGGCGATGGCTGCTGCCGCCGTCTCCAGCATTTCCGCCGAGATATCGAGGCCGAAGAAGCGCGCCTCGGGATAGCGGCGGGCGGCGAGGATGATGTTGCGGCCGGTGCCGCAGCCGAGCTCGAGCACGGTTCCGCCCGGGGGCACCTCCAGTCCTGATATCAGGCGGTCGCGGCCGAGCAGATAGTATTTGCGGGTGAGATCGTAGATGTGGCGCTGCCAGCGATAGACGCCGTCCATCAGCTCGGCATGGCTGGCGGGCAGTTCGGTGGTGCTCATCAGCGCTTCACATAGAGGTGGAAGCCGCCATAGATGGCCGAACGGTCGCGCGCGGAGAAGTCGCGCGAGGCCTCGGCCTCGTAGCTCCACTGGTCAAGCAGCGAGTTGGAGACGCGACCGGGCAGCAGGCTGGGCTCGGCCGCCGTGCGGAAGATGACGCGGGCGCCGGCCGATGCCGTGCGGGTGATCTCGGCCCACAGCGCGTTGAGCTGGTCGTCGGTCATCCAGTCCTGCGCGTCGAGCAGGATGAAGCGGTCGACCGCGCCCGCATCCTTGCCGGCGAGGAACTCGATCAGGTTGGTGTGGTTGATGGCGACGCGGTCGATGTTGTCGCGGATCACCTTGTAATTCCGCTTCTCCAGATAGGCGGGGAGTGCTGCCTCGCCGGGCTCGGGATAGCGGCGGGCAAAGGCCTGCCAGGCGAAATAGTTGGTGTTCAGCGGGAAATCGCAGGCGAGCTTTTCCAACCTGGCCTTGAGCACGCTGGCCATCGTGCCGTCGCCCGAGGTGATCAGCGAATCGTACTGCGCCGGCGGAATGCCGAGACCGAACAGCGAAGCCTTGCGCGACGTCGCCCATTTCAGCAGCGGCTTTTCGAAGACCGGCGCCAGCTCCTCGTTGAAGAAGCGGCGCTGCTCGCCGATGTTGCTGGCCTGCATGATGCCGGCGGGGTCGACGCCAAAGAACTTGCCGACGCGATGGCCCATGGCGATGAACAGGCCGAGCAGGCCGGTCTGGTAGAAATTATGGTCGAAGACCTCGATGCGCCGGCGGCCGCGCCAGTTGCGGCGCTCCCAGTAGTGGCGGCTGACCGGATCGAGATGCGGCGCGATGAAGCGGTCGTAGGCTTCCGAATTGTGGCTGGTGTCGGCGGCGCCGAAGAAGCGGAACAGGTCGCCCTGCGACGGCAGGCGGCGCACCGCCTCGAGCTTCATACGGTTCAGCGCGATATGGGCGGCGTTGAGGTCGACGGCATCAATCCGTTCGGGCGAACGGGTGAGGTAGGCGAGGATGTTGCAGCCGCCCGACGCGATGGTGACGATGCGGTGGCCGGCGCCAAGCTGCATGGCCTCCATGTCGACATCGGGGTCTTCCCAGATCTGCGGATAGACGAGGCCGGAAAACAGGAAGGCGAAGAGCCGCTCCGAGATGCCGGCCTTCGACAGCGGGCGATTCTGGTAGACGGCTTTTCCAACTTCCTTGCCGCGACGAAAAACCAGATCTCCGGAAACGTCCGTCATGGCAAGTTGATTCCCCGTTTGTGTTGGCGCAAGCGGGTAGCGCAGGGTCATGACAGGCTGGTGACAGCCTGTTGACGCCAAATCAGGCCTTCCTGCCAAATCCTCCAGGGGTCGGCGTGGTGACGATGACGGCCTCGCCGGCGTCGAGAACGGTCTGGTCGCAGGCTTTCAGCACATCGATGGCGCCATTGTTTCGACGGACCTTGGTGGAGCCCGCCTCACCGTCGCCGCCGCCGTCCAGGCCTTGCGGTGGCCGGTTGCGGTGTGAGGACAGGATCGCGCATTCCATCCTTTCGAGGAAACGGATGGTGCGCTTCGTGCCGTCGCCGGCATCCCATCTGCCCTTGCCGCCGGAGCCTTCGCGAATGTGGAAATCCTCGAGCAGCACGGGGAAGCGCAGTTCCAGCACTTCCGGATCGGTGAGGCGGGAATTCGTCATATGGGTATGGACGCCTGAGGTGCCGGCAAAACCGCGGCCGGAGTTCATTTGGCCGGCGGGCGAGCCCGAGCAGATCGTCTCGTAATACTGGTACTGCTTGTTGCCGAAGGTGAGGTTGTTCATCGTCCCTTGCGCATTGGCCATCGCGCCCATGGCGCCGAACAGCGCATTGGTCACATGCTGCGAGGTCTCGACATTGCCGGCGACGACTGCTGCCGGATATGAAGGCTTCAGCATACAGTCGTCGGGGATGACGATGTTGATCGGCCTGAGACACCCGGCGTTCATCGGGATCATGTCCTCGACCATGACGCGGAAGGCATAGAGCACGGCGGCGCGGGCGACGGGTTCCGGCGCGTTGAAATTGTTCTTTTCCACCTTCGAGGTTCCGGTGAAGTCGACCGTTGCTTCGCGCTTTTGCCGATCGACAGAAATCCTGACCCTGATCACCTGGCCGGTGTCGGTGGGATATTCATAGTCGGAGGTGTCGGGAAGCCGTTCCAGCACGCGCCGCACGCTCTCTGCGGCATTGTCCTGGACGTGGCCCATATAGGCCTCGACGACATCGAGGCCGAAATGCGCGACCATCTTGCGCAATTCGGCAACGCCCTTCTCGTTGGCGGCGATCTGCGCCTTGAGGTCGGCGACGTTCTGGTGCGGATTGCGGGCCGGGTAGGGGTGGTCGGTGAGCAGCGTTTCCAGTTCCTTCTCGCGAAAGCGGCCGCGATCGACGATGCGGAAATTGTCGAACAGCACGCCTTCCTCGTCGACCGTGGTGGCTAAAGGCGTCATCGAGCCGGGCGCGGTGCCGCCGACATCGGCGTGATGGCCGCGCGAGGCCGCCCAGAACAGGATTTCCTTGCGCGCATCGTCGAACACCGGCGTCACCACGGTGATGTCGGGCAGGTGCGTGCCGCCATTGTAGGGGGCGTTGAGGGCGAAGACGTCGCCCGGATGGATGTCGCCGGAATTCAGGCGAATGATGGTCTCGACCGAGCGGTCCATGGAGCCGAGATGCACCGGCATGTGCGGCGCGTTGGCGACCAGCGCGCCATGGCGGTCGAAGACGGCGCAGGAGAAATCCAGCCGTTCCTTGATGTTGACGGAATAGGCGGTGTTCTGCAGCGTCACGCCCATCTGCTCGGCGATCGACATGAAGAGGTTGTTGAAGACCTCCAGCATGACCGGATCGGCTTCGGTGCCGAGCGCTGCCTGGCGGCGTTTCTTCTCGGTTCGCCGCAACAGCACATGGTTCCTGGCGGTGATCTCGGCCTGCCAGCCGGGCTCGACGATGATGGTCTGGTTGGGCTCGATGACCAGAGCGGGACCGGCCACCCTGTTGCCGGACTTGAGCGCTTCGCGCCGGAAGATGCCGGCTTCGCGCCATTCGCCTTCGGTGAAGATTTTGCGCGTCCTGGGAGGGCTTGCGGCAAGATCTTCCATTTCCGATTCACTTTCGTCGCGGCCGCCGCCGCCGGTATCGGTGCCTTCGACACCGACGGTCTCGACGATCATCGGCTTATCGTCATAGACGAAGCCGAATTGCGCCTTGTGGGCGACTTCGAAATCGCGCCTCGCCTGGAATATTGAGCCGCTGGCGAAATTCACCGGCAGCGCCGTGTCGGTGCCGTCATAGCGGATCTGCAGGACGGGCCTGGAAGCGACCGCGCTCTCGGCGATGCCTTGTGCCGCGAATTCAGCGATGACGGCTTTCCTCAACGTTGCGATAAGCTCGTCGATCGCCGTCCTGGACTCTTCGGCGAGCGGCTTGAGCAGCGCCTGCTGGCGCGAGGCGAACACCGACGACAGGCCGATGCCATAAGCCGATAGCAGGCCAGAGAAGGGATGGATCAGCACCGCTTCCATGCCGAGCGCATCGGCGACCAGGCAGGCGTGCTGGCCGCCAGCGCCGCCAAAGCAGTTCAAGAGATATTCAGTGACGTCATAGCCGCGCTGCACCGAGATCTTCTTGATGGCGTTGGCCATGTTCTCGACGGCGATGGTGACGAAGCCTTCGGCGACCGCCTCGGGCGAGCGGCCATCGCCGATCTCGGCGGCCAGCGCGGTGAATTTTTCGCGCACGGTGTCGACGTCGAGCGCCTGGTCCTGGCCGGGACCGAAGATCGCCGGGAAGTAATCGGGCTGCAGCTTGCCGAGCATGACGTTGGCGTCGGTCACGGCGAGCGGGCCGCCGCGCCGATAGGCGGCCGGGCCGGGATTGGCGCCGGCGGAATCCGGCCCGGCGCGGAAGCGGCCCGCCTCATAGTGCAGGATCGAGCCTCCGCCGGCGGCAACGGTATGGATGCGCATCATCGGCGCGCGGATGCGCACGCCGGCAACCTCGGTGTCGAAGGCGCGCTCATACTCGCCGTCATAGTGGGCGACATCGGTCGAGGTGCCGCCCATGTCGAAGCCGATGACTTTTTCGAAACCGGCGAGCTTCGCCGTCTCGACCATGCCGACGACGCCTCCGGCCGGGCCGGACAACAGCGCGTCCTTGCCCTGGAACATATCGGCGGCGGTGAGACCACCTGACGACATCATGAACATCAGGCGGGGGCCGGCACCCAGTTCGCCCGCCACCCTTTGCACATAGCGCGACAGGATCGGCGACAGGTAGGCGTCGACCACGGTGGTGTCGCCGCGGCCGACCAGCTTGATGAGCGGCGAGACCTCGTGGCTGACAGAAACCTGGGCGAAGCCGAGCTTGCGGCAGACTTTGGCGACAGCCTTCTCGTGGTCGGGATATTTCCAGGCATGCATGAAGACGATAGCGACCGCATCGATGCCGTCGGCTTTGGCCTGTTCGATTGCCGGGTGGCAGGCGGCGACGTCGAGCAAACGTTCGACCCAGCCGTCGGCGCGCACGCGTTCATCGATCTCGACGACGCGCTCATAGAGCTGTTCGGGCAGGATGATCTCCTTGGCGAAGATATCCGGGCGCGCCTGATAGGCGATGCGAAGCGCGTCGCGAAAACCCTTGGTGGTAAGCAGGAGCACACGGTCGCCCTTGCGCTCGAGCAGCGCATTGGTGGCGACAGTGGTGCCCATCTTGATGTCGCCGATCAGCCCCGGCGGAATGGCGGAACTGGATTTCAATCCAAGCAGGTCGCGAATGCCCTGAATGGCAGCGTCCGCATAGGCTTCCGGATTTTCTGACAGCAGCTTGCGGGCATGCAGTCCGCCTTGCGGGTCGCGGCCGATGACGTCGGTGAAGGTGCCACCGCGGTCGATCCAGAAATCCCATTTTTCGGTCATCGCGGCTCCTGGAATTTTCCCTGCGTAATCTGGTGCTTGGCTTACCCTGTTAGTGCGCCATTCGGCGGCCGGCAATCGCCCAGATGATGTTACATGCGGAAATGCAACGTTACGAAACTCCACGCCGGCTGATGCATTTCTCCTTCGACCGCTCACCAGAATGTGAGCGTCGATTGAAGGAGAGATATCATGAAGAAGCTCATTCTGGCGTCCCTTTCGGCGCTCGCCCTGCTCGGAGTTGCGGCTTGCAGCGACAGCGGGACGGACAACACCACAACCCAGAGCACCAATCCGCCGGCCGCCGAAGAGCCTATGAA
Source organism: Mesorhizobium sp. M4A.F.Ca.ET.020.02.1.1 (assembly GCF_004022645.1). NCBI lineage: Bacteria > Pseudomonadati > Pseudomonadota > Alphaproteobacteria > Hyphomicrobiales > Phyllobacteriaceae > Mesorhizobium > Mesorhizobium sp. M4A.F.Ca.ET.020.02.1.1. The sequence continues at coordinate 9,224 of NZ_RZOI01000048.1, forward strand.
GCCGGCTACTCCGGCTCCTGACGCTACGAAACCAGCCGAACCGGCTCCGGCAGCACCTGCTGCGCCCGCGCAGTAGTTCACAAGGCGAAGAAGGCCGGTCCCCTACCGGCCTTCTTTCTTTTCAGCTACCGGCGCCAGAGGCTTGCGCCAGCAACATCATATGACCCGGACCCAATGGGCCTGCGGCACTGTCTGCGCTTGATAGCGGTGGGCAGTTCGCACTAAGAAGCCTCATGTCGATTTGGGACCGCCTCGGCGACTTCATCGTTCGTGTTACGTCTTCAGCGTCATCGGGCGTCGCCGATGTCGTCGAAGCCGTGCGAACGGTTTTCTCCGGCGATGCCGATCTGCGCCGCCGCGTCGCCTTTTCGGTAGCGATGATCGCGCTCTCGGCCAAGATGGCCAAGGCCGACGGCATCGTCACCCAGGATGAGGTGCGCGCCTTCCAGGAAATATTCGATGTGCCGCCGAAAGAGACGCGCAATGTGGCGCGGCTCTACGACCTAGCCAAGCGCGATGTGGCAGGCTTCGAGATCTATGCCCAGCGCATGGCGCAATTGTGCGGCTCCGGCCATGCGAACTGCATGATGCTGGAAGACATACTCGACGGCTTGTTCCACATCGCCAAGGCCGACGGGCTGATTCATGAGCACGAAGGCCGGTTCCTGCACCGTATTGCCGAGATCTTCCGCATCGACGAGGCACATTATCAGAGCATCCTGGCCAGGCACGTCAATCTCGGCGCCGGCGATCCCTATGTCGTGCTCGGCATCGAGCGCGGAAAACCGTTCGAGGAGGTCAGGAAGCGCTACCGCAAACTGGTCTCGGACAATCATCCCGATCGGCTGATCGCGCGCGGCCTGCCGCAGGAATTCATCAAGATTGCCACCACCAGGCTCGCGGCGATCAATGCCGCCTATGAGATGATCGAACGGGGCCTCAGGCACGCATGAGCGGTTTCCTGCCCGACCAGCCAGGCGCCGAGGTCAGGGTATCGCCGAATTTCGGCCCGCGGCGCGAGACGTTGAAACCCGACATGATCGTGCTGCACTATACGGGCATGGCGACCGGACCCGGCGCCGAAGCGTGGCTGTGCGATCCGGCGAGCGATGTGTCCGCTCACTATCTGATCCACGAAGACGGCCGCATCGTGCAAATGGTTCGCGAAAGCGACCGCGCCTGGCATGCCGGCAAGAGCTCGTGGTTCGGGCGAACGGACATCAACTCCTGCTCTGTCGGCATCGAGATCGTCAATCCCGGCCATTCGCTCGGTTATCCCGATTTCCCCAGGCGGCAGATCGATGCGGTGATCGGCCTGTGCAAAGGCATCGTGCAACGCCATTCCATTGCGGCGCAGCGCGTGCTCGCCCATTCCGATGTGGCGCCGGGTCGCAAAGTCGATCCGGGCGAGAAATTCCCCTGGAAGACCCTGTTTGCGGCCGGCATCGGCCATCTCGTGCCGCCGGCGCCGGTCAGGCAGGGCGCGACGCTGAAAACCGGCGACACGGGGAGCGATGTCGAGGCGCTGCAGTCGATGCTGGCGCTTTATGGCTACGGTGCGGAGATATCCGGTATGTTCGACCGCCAGACCGAAATCGTCGTCGAGGCTTTTCAGCGGCATTTCCGGCCGCGGCTGGTCGATGGAATGGCTGACGGCTCGACAATCCGCACGCTGCAAAGGCTGCTTGCTTCCATGAAGGCAATCCCAGCCAAATAGTCCATTTTGCGTCGCTAAATTACAATCTGTCACTTAAAGTGACTTGCGCCGCCTTCTTTGCCGCCAAATCGACCGTCAAAGGCGATCCGTGCAATTTATCGGACGTCTAGCCTCCCGGATGTTTCGATATTGATTTGGTGTCGCCGCGTGAAGTTCTTCGCGCGGTTCTAACAGAACAGGACCACATGCAAAATTTGACCGTCTTGACGGCAGCCGTTGCTGCCGGTGTAATGACTTTTGCCATCGGGGCCGCGAATGCCGCGCCCCAGAGCCTGCGGGCCGACAGCGGCTTCATCGCCGTAGCCGGCAAAACCGCGCCGAAGGCCGCGGAGAGCCCGAAAGCAAAAAAGACGACCACCGCGAAGGTGCAAAAGGTCGCCGCGGTGAAAGCCAGGAAAGCGACGGCGAAGCGGCGTGTGCAGCGCAACAGGAAGACGATCGACCTGACGACCACAGCTTCGATCCGTCCGAGCACCGCGGCAGAGTCGACAGCGGCGGCGGCAGCGGCCGACGGCGGCCAGTACTCGGCGATCATCGCCCGCTATGCGGCGGCGGAAGGCGTGCCGGTGTCGCTGGCCAAGGCGGTCATCAAGATCGAGAGCAATTACCGGCCGAACATCGTCGGCAGCGCCGGCGAGATCGGCCTGATGCAGATCAAGCCGGCGACGGCGCGCATGATGGGCTACAGCGGCTCGGTCAAGGGCCTGTTCAATCCCGACACCAACATCAAGTACGGCATGAAATACCTGGCCATGGCGCGCGGCCTCGGCGGCGGCACCACCTGCGGCACGATCCTGAAATACAATGCCGGCCACGCCGCGACTCGGATGAACCCGGTGTCGGCCGCCTATTGCAGCAAGGTCAAGGTGCAGATGGCGGCGCTCGGTTCGCCGGCATGATGAAGCTGGGGTAACCGCCTTTTTCGTTTGCGTTTTCAGGCGCGAACCCCTTTATACGCTCTGCCAGCTGGCCGGGCGGCCGCACCCGCGAAGCCGAAAGGCTGCGGGTGAGGAAAGTCCGGGCTCCATGGAGACACGGTGCCGGTTAATGGCCGGCGGGGGCGACCCCAGGGAAAGTGCCACAGAAAGCAAACCGCCGCGGCGTTCGGCTCTGCCGGATCCGGGGCAAGGGTGAAAGGGTGGGGTAAGAGCCCACCGCGCGACTGGCAACAGGAGCGGCATGGTAAACCCCACCGGGAGCAAGACCGAATAGGGGCGGTGCGAGGGGAAACCTTCGAGGGCTGTTTCCGGCCCACCGCCCGGGTAGGTTGCGTGAGGCGCATGGCAACATGCGCCCAAGATGAATGGCCGCCGCGTTCCCGTGCCGCAAGGCGCGGGGGCCATACAGAACCCGGCTTACAGGCCAGCTGGCAATTTTTCTCCGCGATATCGCCGTGAAATCCATTTGATATCAGTGGACTGCGCCGTCCGGCGTGCGCTCTGATTCAACCGCCAAGGCGGTCGAGCGATGCCTCGATCGCTTGCCAAAGCTCTTCCACCGGCTCGCAGCCAATGGACAGGCGCACGAAGCCCGGCGGCACGGCGTCGCCCCTTTTGGATCGCCGTTCGGCCGAGGTGTGGACGCCGCCGAAAGAGGTTGCCGCCTGCATCAGGGTGCAGTTGTCGATGAAATCCTCGGCCTTCTGCTCGGAGGCCAGGTCGAACGAGATCAGGAAGCCGAAGCGATCCATCTGCGCGCGCGCCAGATTGTGCGAGGGATCGCCGTCCAAGCCGGGAAAACGCAGGCCGCTGACCGCCGGATGCTGTCTCAGCCGCCTGGCGATTACCTCCGCCGAGGCGCACATGCGGTCGAAGCGCACCTCCAGCGTCTCGAGGCCGCGATGCACCAGCCAGGCCTCGAACGGCCCGGGAATGCCGCCGGCCGTCTCGCGCCAGTCCCTTACCTTGGCGACGATATCTGGATTGCGGCTCGCGACATGGCCAAACAGCACGTCGGAGTGGCCGTTCACCGCTTTGGTGTCGGCGGAGACGACGATATCGGCGCCGAGGTCGAGCGGGCGCTGGCCGTAGGGCGTCATCGTCGTGTTGTCGACAACGAGGAGCGCGCCTCGCGCATGGACAGCGTTGGCGACTGCGGCGATGTCGCAAATGTCCAGCCGCGGGTTAGACGGGCTTTCGACGAAGACAAGCTGGTAGCCGTCGAACCCTCCGTCGAGAAAGGTTGGGGTCGGCCTGGTGTCGCAGGCGACGCCGAACGGCTTCAGGAAGCGTTCCGCCAGCGCGCGCGTGGCGTGATAGCCGTCGGCAGGCAGAAGGACGCGGTCGCCGGATTTCAGCAGCGCGAAAAACACCGACGAGATCGCGCCCATCCCCGACGGGAAGGCGAGGCATTGCGCGTCTTCCAGATGACCGAGCGCATGTTCGACGGCGCGCCAGGTCGGATTGTCGTAGCGGCCATACTGGTCGAAGCCCGCTTCTTCGCCAGGTGTGTGGAAGATCGAAGCCATGGTCAGCGGCAAGGGGATCGGATCGCCCTTGGCGAAATCGCGGCTGCGCAAGTGGGCAAGTGCGGCGGCACGTGACTTCGCCGTTTCGGACATCGACCATTCACCTCCTGTTGGCCGCCAAAGGCAGCGGAGCATTGGCGCGACGCTAGGCGTGGGCGCGGTCCGCAGCAAGCCGCGTCCCTTGGGCCACAGCCCTCTAAACGCTTCGTTAGGCTTAATGGACGATAAAGATCAGACGTGCCGTCAGGCTGCTCTTTCTGGTTGTGGCGAGCGCGTTTGTGAAGCTCGCTCCCGTTGACGCCCATAGTACCCCATGATATCCCATTCCGATACCAAAGCCTTCGTTCCGTGTCAGGGTGAAGCGTACGCCAATCGGGCAGCCGCTGGGGCTGCGCGTTTGCGAGCTTTCGCCTCGTTGAACGAAGCGGAATTTCGGGAAGGGACGCGCTGCGGCGGCGCGGACGGGATGATGGAAAGGGGTGCGGCGGCGGAAGCGGCTGTGGCGCGTGATGGACCGGTTTCTGTCGAACACGGTGAGCAGGATCGATGCGAAGGGACGGGTCTCCGTTCCGGCGCATTTCCGCGCCGTCGTTCAGAAGCGGGGCTATTCGGAGCTCTATGCGCTGCGCTGCCTGGATCTTCCGGCGATGGATGTCGGCGGTCTCGACCTGCTCGACCGCTACGAGCAGCGCATCGCGCAGGAAGATCCCTTCCTGCAGACGGCGGACGACATGTCGTTCTTCTGCCATGGCGATGGTACGTTCCTGAAGCTGGATCAGGACGGGCGCATAACGATGACCGACTTCATCCGCGAGCACACCGGCATTTCGGCGGAAGTGGCCTTTGTCGGCCGCGGCAATTTCTTCCAGATCTGGGAGCCGGGACGGCTTGCCGCCTATGGGGCGCAGGCGCGCGCCCGGCTGTTGCAGCTTCGGCAGGGGACGAAGCCTGGGGAGCGACCGGAATGATGGCTGGCCACGGCGAGGATATCAACGCCGTTGGCGGACTGGCCCGCCACATTCCGGTCCTCCTTGCCGAAGTGCTGGAGGCGCTGTCGCCCAAGGCCGGCGATCTGATCGTCGACGGCACCTTCGGCGCCGGCGGCTATACCAGGGCCATCCTGGCAAGCGGTGCCTCGGTCGTGGCCATCGACCGCGATCCCGATGCCATCGCCGCTGGGCGTTCGCTGGAACAGCAATCCGGCGGCAGCCTGACTCTTGTCCAGGCGCCGTTTTCGATGCTCGACGAGCATGTCGAAAGCGCCGACGGGGTGGTGCTCGACATAGGCGTCTCCTCCATGCAGCTCGACCAGGCCGAACGCGGCTTCTCGTTTCGCGCCGACGGGCCGCTCGACATGCGCATGGCGCAGGCGGGCCTGAGCGCCGCCGATGTCGTCAACAGCTTCAAGGCGGGCGACCTTGCCCGCATCTTCGGCTTTCTAGGCGAGGAGCGTCATGCCGGCCGCATTGCCCGCATGATCGAGAGCCGGCGCGAGAAGCGGCCGTTCGAACGCACGCTCGATCTCGCCGACGCCATCGAGACGCATATCGGCCGCGCACCGAAGGACAAGATCCATCCGGCGACCCGCGTCTTCCAGGCGTTGCGCATTTTCGTCAACGACGAGCTCGGCGAACTGGCACGCGCGCTGTTCGCGGCAGAGCGGGTGCTGAAACCCGGCGGCCGGCTCGTCGTGGTGACCTTCCATTCGCTGGAGGACCGCATCGTCAAGCGCTTCATCGCCGACCGGGCTGAGGCCGCGAGCGGCTCGCGCCATATGCCTGCGGCACAAGCCCGCCTTGAGACCTTCCGCAAGGCCGGCGGCGGTGTAACCGCAGGCGATGCGGAGATATCGGCCAATCCGCGCGCGCGCTCGGCTAGGCTGCGCGCGGCAATCCGCACCGAAGCGCCGGCGCGCGCGGGCGATTTTTCGATTTTCGGCCTTCCAAAGCTTCCCGCCGTCGAGCGGCCGGGGGAGAGGTGAGCGCGTGTTTCGTACCAGCGACATAGTCCTGATCGCCGTCATGGTCTCGGCGGCGGCCCTGACCTACAAGACCAAGCGCGATGCCGAGGAGCAATTGGCTTCCGTGCAGAAGATCGAGGCGCAGATCCGCTACGAGGAGGACACGATCGATCTTTTGAAGGCGGACTGGAGCCTGCTCACTCAGCCCTCGCGTCTGCAGAAGCTCGCCGAAATCTACAAGTCGCAGCTCGAACTGGAACCGGTCAATGCGCGCCAGATCGTCAACCTGGACGATCTGCCGGCAAAGCCGGTCAACATCGAGGACCTCTCGTCGCAGCGGCTGGGCGGCATGGCCGACAATTCCGACAAAGGGCCCAAGGGCGCCAAGGACCCGATCGTGACCGGAGGCATCGTGCAATGATCGCCAGGTTCTCGATGCTCGGAGGACTGCTGAGGCGCCGCAAAAGGCAGGATGACGACGGCTCGATCGTGGTCGACGGCGCCCGCAAGGCGACCGGCGGCAGGGCCAAGACCCGCATCGTGATGACGATGGCGGTGTTCTTCGGCATCTATTCGGCCATCGCCGGCAGGCTTGTGTACCTCGGCTTCCAGAGTCCCGACATGTCGGGCGGCCCGCAGAACCGCGTGACGGCCTCGCGGCCCGACATCGTCGACCGCAATGGCGAGGTGCTGGCGACCGATATCAAGACGGCCTCGCTGTTTGCCGAGCCGCGCCGCATCGTCGACGCCGACGAGGCGATCGAGAAGCTATCGACCGTGCTGCCCGAGATCGACTACGAGCAGACCTACCACAAGCTGAAGAGCGGCGCCGGCTTCGTTTGGCTGCAGCGGCAGCTGACGCCGAAGCAGCAGGCCGATATCATGCAGCTTGGCATTCCCGGTTTCGGCTTCCGCACGGAAAAGCGCCGCTTCTATCCGAGCGGCGAAACCTCCTCCTACATTGTCGGTCTCACCAACATCGACAATCAGGGCATCTCCGGCATGGAGAAGTATATAGACGACCAGGGCCTGACCGACCTGCAGGCGTCGGGCCTGGCTGTGGCGAGAGACCTGAAGCCGGTGCGGCTGTCGATCGACCTGCGCATCCAGAACGTCGTGCGCGACGAGGTGGCCACCGGCATGGAGCGGTTCCATGCGATCGCGGCGGGTGCCGTCGTCCTCAATGTCAAGACCGGCGAAGTGATGGCGATGGCCTCGGTGCCGGATTTCGACCCGAACAATCCCTACAACGCTCAGGACAAGGACCGGCTGAACCGCATGTCGGCCGGCCTCTATGAAATGGGCTCGACCTTCAAGAGCTTCACCACCGCCATGGCGCTGGATTCCGGCAAGGTGACGCTGGAAAGCCGGTTCGACGCTACGCGGCCGATCAGGATCGGCCGCCAGACGATCCACGACTTCCACAGCAAGGGCCGGGTGCTGTCGGTGCCGGAGGTGTTCATCTATTCCTCCAACATCGGCTCGGCGAAGGAGGCCGAGGCCGTCGGCATCGAGGGGCACCGCGAATTCCTGCATCGCCTCGGCGTGCTCGAGAAGATGCAGACGGAATTGCCGGAAGTGGCGCGGCCGACCGAGCCAAAGGTGTGGAAGCAGGTCAATTCGATCACGATCGCTTTCGGCCATGGCGTGTCCACGACCCCGCTGCAGACGGCGGTGGGCTGCGCCGCCCTGATGAACGGCGGCTTTCTGATCGAACCGACTTTCCTGCCACGCACGGCGCAGCAGGCGATGGAAGTGGCCAAGAAGGTGGTCAGCGAAAAGACCGTCGAAGGCATGCGCTATCTCTATGCGCTCAACGCCGAGAAGGGTTCGGGCAAGAGCGCCAGGGTTCCGGGCTACCGCGTCGGCGGCAAGACCGGCACGGCGGAGAAGGTCGTCAATGGCCGATATTCCAAGGAGAAGAATTTCAACGCCTTCGTCGCCGCTTTCCCGATGGATGATCCGCAATACATCGTGCTGACGATCGCCGACGAGCCGAAGCCGGAAAAGCCGGGCATGGGGGCGACCGCCGCCTCGAACGCGGGCGTCATGGCGGGAAACATTATCCGCCGTTCGGCGGCCATGCTTGGCGTGAAGCCAGATTTCAGCCATGAAAATGGTGCAACGCTGGTTTCCTATCAGTGATTCTTGGGGCGCGCCGGCAACTGCGCGCTATTTTGTTGCGATGAACGGGACTCGATGCAGCTAAAAGAACTAGCCGGTATCCTGCCTGTCGAGGGAACAGCTTCCCCCGACCTGGTGGTCACCGGGATTTCCTCGGATTCCCGCGCGGTCAAGACCGGCGTCGTCTTTTTCGCGCTCGCCGGCAGCAAGGCCGATGGCGCTGCCTACGCGGCGGATGCCGCTAAGCGGGGTGCCGCAGCGGTCGTGGCGGGCAAGGGAAGCGCCATTTCCGCGCTGCCGGTCCCGGTCTTTTC
>NZ_RZOI01000490.1:0-4666 GCF_004022645.1 Mesorhizobium sp. M4A.F.Ca.ET.020.02.1.1
GGTCGCCGAGACATAGACGACGCGCGCGCCGGGAAGCGCGTGCTGCAAGCGCAGGCCCGCCTTGCCCTGCTGCGAGGGCGCGACGTCGCCACGTTCGCTTTTTCCTCCGGCGGCGTTGGCCATAGCGTGGGCTTCGTCGAAGACGATGACGCCATCAAAAGACTTACTTGTTCCTGTCGCGCCTCCGGCGTTCCCCGCCTCTTGGCTTACCCAATCGACGATCTGCGCAATGCGAGACTTCTTGCCGTCGCGCTCCTGTGAGCGCAGCGTCGCATAGGTCGTGAACAGGATGCCTTCGGCAAGGCGGATCGGCGTGCCCTGCCGATAGCGCGAGAGCGGCTGGACGAGAAGCCGTTCCTGCCCGAGGGCAGCCCAATCGCGCTGTGCGTCTTCCAGCAGCTTGTCGGACTTTGAGATCCAGATCGCGCGCCGACGGCCCTGCAGCCAGTTGTCGAGGATGATGCCGGCGACTTGTCGCCCCTTGCCGCAGCCGGTACCGTCTCCCAGAAACCAGCCACGGCGAAAGCGAACAGCATTCTCTGCGCCGTCGGGAGCGGCCGAGACGACGTCGCAGGTTTCATCCACCGTCCAGGCGCCGGCGAGATGGTCGGAATGGGCTTCGCCGGCATAAATGACGCTCTCGATCTGGACGTCGGATAGCAGCCCTTCATCAATGATCGCATCAGGAAGGAGAGGCCGGTACGACGGTTTCGGCGGCGCGACCGCGGCCATCGCCGCCGACTGGACGAGCGGGGTCGGATGGGGTTTCGCACGCGGGATGTGAATCGACTGCAGGGCATAGCGCTCGTAGATCGTGTCAGTGATGCGACCGCCCACCTCGGGTATCCAGTCGCGCAGTTCATAGGAAAGAGGAACAGCTGATGTACTGGCCGAGGTGGTCGGACGGACTGGCTTCGCCCGGGCGACAGGAAGAACTGGCCGCGTGCTCTTCGCGACAGCAGCCGATGCTGCGATCGGCGCAGCTCTGGCTGCCGAGCGCGCGGCCATCTGCGCAGCGGCGTTGTGCAGGATGCTGTTCGCCAGAGCTCCGATCGAATCCGGAAAGCCGCCCGGTGTGCGTGGCGGCAGGTCGGAAATCCAGGAGAGCAGTGTCTCGACATCGGTAGCCTTGCCGGGCGAGGCCGCGAATGCGGACGGATCGGACGCTGGCGTCTTGTCGATGATGGTCAGGCGGGTTTCCGCCGTCGTGCCGTGGCGGGCGTAGACGCGACCATCGATCGCTGCGGTGAAAACCACCCTGCCCTGCTGTTGGAGCCGCTCGAAGGCCGGCCGCCATTTGGGGTTTTCGGGCGAGAGCCCGGTGCCGGTTATGGCGACCAGGCGACCGCCGGCGCGCAGACGGGCAAAGGCCGAAGAGACATGCCGCCATGCTGCATCCGCGACGTGTCCGTCGACATAGGCGCCCACGGTGAAGGGCGGGTTCATCAACACCACGGATGGCTCGACGGCGTCGTCGAGATGATCGTCGATATGGGCGGCGTCATGCCGGGAAACCGGAACGCGCGGGAACAACAGGCCGAGCAGATCGGCGCGGGTCGCGGCAATCTCGTTGAGCGCGAGCGACGCCCGGGCAATCTCGGCATGGACGGCAAGAAGGCCGGTGCCGGCTGAAGGTTCGAGAACGAAGTCCGAAGAGGAGATCGCGGCAGCATGAGCGGTGACGAAGGCGAGCGGCAGCGGCGTCGACAGCTGCTGCATGGCCTGGCTCTCGTCGGAGCGCCGCGTGTGAGTGGGGAGGAGTTCGGCGATGCGTTTCATCATCGCCAACGCCGCCTGCTGCGAGGCCGATCGCGACAGGATCGCGGAACCGAAGCGGCGCAGAAACAGGACCTGAGCGGCTTCCAGCGCCTCATAGGCGTGTTTCCAGACCCAGAAGCCTTGCGCATCGGTGCCGCCGAAGCTGCCGGTCATGATGGTGCGCAGCGCTGCTGTGGTGACAGGCTGGCCCTGCTCAAGGAAGGGAAGAAGCTGAGTTGACGCCTGATGAATCGCTTGAGCGGTGTCGGTGGTGCGGGTCGGCGGCGCGGCAGGGGGAGCGACCGTCCGGGCAACGGTCGATGTGGTGGTGACGATGTTCATGGAGATGTCCTTCGAGCGATAGTGTCCGCCCTGCCGGCACGCTCTCTGCGCCCCGGCAAGGCCGCACTCCTCCCGGCCCCTCTCTCCCTCCAGCGATATGGGCCGAAAGAACCGGCGAAGGACTCTTGGACTGGCGGCTAGGTGTCGCAGCTGTGCGGCGATCCTGGCCACGGCGGAACGTCCGGCGAGATGTGGCGCGCCTCAAGCGCGAAGCCTGCTAGAAGCTCGCGCAGGTCGGCCTCGCTCTGGACGTCATCAATGTTAAGTTGCGCCAGACGCGAAATCAGGGCCGCCGCCTTCGGAAACAGGGGTCGCGCGCCGTCGAATTCGATCGCCTCGGCGATCTCATCGCGGCCCTCCATATCGACGCGGTCAATATAGGAAATGAGCCCTTCACGGCGCTCATCGACTTCGATGGATTCCGGATAGCTCGCCGAAAGCATCATCTCACTGGCAAGCTGCGGGGCCGCGGCAATCGCGTCAGCGTCGTTGCCGGCATCGATCGTCATACTGTCCCAGCAGCGAAGCCAGAAGCGGAGCTTTACGACATATTCGGTCATTGCCCGATCTCCCTTGTGCCGCGTGAAGTCGCGCGAACGCAGGGCTCGGCTGGTGCAGCCGTGGCGGTGTTTTCCAAGATTTCGAGTACGACGGCGTCGTCATCGAGTTTGTACGCAAGCGCACGGGAGAGAAGAAGGATGGCGTGCTCTTCCGGCAACCCGGGCCAAGTTTCTGTGACGACACGCAGGATGACGGCGCGATCGCGCGGGAAGGCATATGCGTTGATTGCCCATTTGATCAGACCTGGAGCATGAACGAGCGGGCTCGATCCGAGTCGATATGTCGGCATTTTGAACCTCCTGAGGGTTGGGCGGAGCGATCGCTATTTTTGCTCGTTGGAGTCTCGGCGTTCCTCGATGATCGCCCTGGCTTTTTCGACCGCTGCCATCGCCTTTGGCAACCAGCGTTCGAACTCCACCTGCGAAACGCCCATGAGTCGTGCGACGAAAGCGAGCTGGTCGAGCAGCTCAGAGAAATGATCGGCCTTGCGTTGGGTGGTCTCGTCGAAATGCGACGGTACTGGGATCTCCTTGCCCTCATAGGCGGCGCCGCCGCCTTTCCAGACGCCCGTGACATAGGTGGGGCCGGCGCACTCATAGTCGGGCAGTTCACTCGACCAGTCGTCATCCTCGATGGCGAGGCGACATGCTTCTTCGGGCGTGGCGGCGTCGTAGACTCGATGTCGGTAGTACGGCATGCGGTAGGTGGTTTCGATTGTGAACCTCGGCATGGTCTTGCTCCAGTCATGGAAAAGCGATGCCCGACGCAAGCGCTGGGCAGGGAAGTCGGGGGCTCGGTCCGGTTCCAGTCGGCGCGCCGAAACCGGCGGTCGGTGATGTCGTCCTGATCGATTGAGTTTCTAGGTGATCAGGACGGTACGGAAAGGAGGTATCTCGGCCGATCGGGCACGGCCGACGACGAAGACCTCATCCGCATTGGCTTCGAAAAGCATCAGGATGCGATCGCCGACCGCGACGCACTCATTGATCCAGTGACGGTCGGTATCGCGGTATTTTTCAGCGCGATCGGGCAGCACGTACACGATGGTAAAATGCGACAGCGTCTCGCCCGTCGGTGCTGCATAAAAGTATCCTTTCACCTCGATCACGACACCCTCGGTGCCGTAGGAGGTCGAGACCGTATCGCCGGGCCGAACCAGATCGGCGACGGTCGGGGAGCCGGGCGGTGTGCGCCGGTATCGGCACCTGTCCGGAGCTCCAAGGTCGGCAGTGTAAGCGGAGTGCGCCTCCCAGGTCGGCTCGTCCGCCTGTCGCGGCGGCTTACGATGGTTTCGCATCGTTGCCCCCTTTCCTCCTCGACCGTGCGTGGACTGCCGGCATGCGGCTGTCGATCTCTTCGTCGGTCAGATCCTGCAGAAGCTTGAGGGTCGTGCCCTGCCCGACGGTGTAAACAAGGATGGTCCGCTTGCCATGATGCTCCGGTGGCCAGGCATCGGGGTTGGTCTCGCCGGCGATGCCCCTGAAGTCCGCATGTGTGGCGGACCAGATCGCCTCGAGCTTTTCCTCGCGCGTCATGCTGTCGACCGCACCCGTCTCATGCGCGATGATCGCTGCCCGCATGGCATCGGGGCTGCGTTTGTCGGAGAGATCGCAGAAGCCGTGGAACCACCGTTCGCGGGCGCGGATCCTGATCGCGAAGAAGACGCTGGTGACATTGCCGGCCTTGCATTCGGACATGCCGAACATGCCGGTTCGCTGGAAGAGCGGTGGCAGAAGTCCGAGCATGAAATGGTATTCGCTGGCCGAGATCTCGAACCATTCCGACGCATATGGCACGCCGGACAGGGGATCGACACCCGGCTTATCTCTGTGGCGATTGAAGAGGGCAAACATCTGCGACCGGGTCGCGATGCCCTCGAACACCTTTCGGAACGGGGGATGGGTGGACATGAGATGCCTCCGGAATAGCCGAGCCTCCCGGCGTGCTGGGGTGCGCGGGCGAGAGACGATCGGCGGGGGGGGGGGAGCTGGGGTGCTTCAGGCGG
>NZ_RZOI01000491.1:0-2770 GCF_004022645.1 Mesorhizobium sp. M4A.F.Ca.ET.020.02.1.1
CTCGGCCTGGCCGAGCGGCTGATCGACGCCGCGCGCTGAGCAAAAAGGGGGGCCGTACCGGCCCGCCGATCCGCAAATACGATCCTTGCAGCATGAGCGTCACATCGCCTTGACTTCGGCAGCCTGCCTCCCTTATATCGCGGCTCGCTTGGCCTTCGGGCAACGAGCGGGCGATTAGCTCAGCGGGAGAGCACACCCTTCACACGGGTGGGGTCGCAGGTTCAATCCCTGCATCGCCCACCATCCCCCTGCCGCCTCAAATTGCGATCCGCATGATCCAGGCAGGATCTTTTCTCTCTCAAATTGGTGAAGCCTCATACTCGTCGTGGCACGGTTGAACGCTGGGGCTTTGACGCCGTCCTCTGTTGCCGTAAACTTCAGCCAGGGTGGCAATCGGGACATCAACATGGCTTTCGCCAGCGCGAACGACAGGAACGACCTGCCGCGCCTTGCGCGGATCGATCCAGGTCAGTTCGATCTTCTGTTCAGCGGTTGCAAGGTCGAGCGCTATGCGGCCGGCCAGCATCTGTTCGTCCAGGAGGATTCCGCCGATCGCATCTACGGCGTGATGAGCGGCTCGGTGGAAATCTCGATCTACTCGCCGGGCGGCCAGAAGCTGGTGGCCAATATCGAGCTGTCGCGTAGCCTGGTCGGCGAGATCGGCGCGCTCGACGGGCGCCCGCGCACGGCAACCGCCATCTGCCTCACGGCTTGCGAACTGGTCTCGCTCAGCCGCACGCAACTCTTTGACCGTATTGAGAAAAACCCGTCTCTGGCGCGCGCCATGATCGACTTGCTGTGCGCACGGCTGCGCTGGGTCAGCGGCGAGCTTGGCGACCAGGCCTTCTTCGGCATCGAGGCCCGGCTGGCGAAACGTCTGGTGTTCCTGGGCGGCGTCATGGCCGATGGGGCCGGCTGGATACCGATATCGCAATCGGAGCTGGGCGAGTTCCTCGGCGCGACGCGCGAGTCGGTCAACAAGACGCTGAACGACTGGCGCAGCCGCCGGATCATCGAGATCAAGCGAGGTGGCCTGCGCATAACCGACGCCAGGGCGCTCGCTACCATTGCCGAATCGCAGGACGACGACTGAGGGCGTCATTCGGCGATGCGGCACCCGAATCAGAGCCGCGAGATCAGATAGCGCAGCGCGGATTTGCTCGGCATGAAGAAATAGCCGCCTCCCCGCGTGGTGACGAATTGCGGTATTCCCTTCAGGACCGTGACGCCTTCCCAGGACGGGATGGTGAACCTGCCGTCGCAGGTGCGCGAACCGATCGTCGGATCCTTTTCACCGACCAGCCCCTGGAACGAGGTCGATGAGACCCAGGTCTGCTGCATGAATTCGTACTGGCGCTCGATGTCGGCGTTGAGGCACATGAAGAGCAGGCCCTTCTCGACCTTCGCGCCCTTCCGGTCCTGCTTCTGGTAGGAACGGCCGACGCGGATGATGCGGTGGCGCTTGCCGATCTGGATCTGCGTCTCGCGGTCTTCGCCAAGCGAGTCGCGCGGATTGGAGCGGCGTATGTGAGCGCCAAGCGGGCAACGATGCCCCTGCGGGTCCTCGACGCCGAGGGTGAAATCATTGTCGACGCCGCGTCCGGCGCGGCCGTCTGGGTTGCGCACCAGCGAACTGCCGTCCGGCCAGCGGCCGAGCATCTTGGCGGCCACCCAGCGCGGCGTGATCGCCGGATTGCCGGTCTCGCCCGCCACTTGCGCGGCTGCCGCCTTGCAATAATCGTCGAAGCGCTCGACGTGCTGCTCGAACTGGCGCACGACCAGAAAGGAGCCATTGCGGCCGAAATCGTGCGGCGGGGGTGGCAATCCGGCGATCTGCCGGTTGCGGCGCACCGCTGACAGGATACCGGAGCGGTCCTGCGCGGCCGGGACGGACGGCGAAGCCGGGTAGAAACCGTGCTCGTCGCGATAGCCGAACAGGAATTCGCCTGGCGCGACCAGATGCATGGGTGCAGCACCCGCATTTGCGCGCGCCGTGCCGCGCACGATCGGCTGCGACACGCCGTCGACGAAGCCGAAATGCTCGACGGCGCGCTTGCCTTCCCGCTTGACCGCGAGCGGCAGTTCCGAAACCAGCACCATCCCCGCGCTCGATGTCTTTTTCTTCAGCGCGGCAAGTTCGGCCTTCAGGATCTCGGGGCTTTCGGCATAGCAGACGACGACGGCGTCCACCGGCTTCTGCAGTGAACCCCATTGCCATTTGTCGGGAACGCTGTCGCCGAGATCGTCCAGGATGCGGCTGCGTTCGGGATTGCCCATGCCGTGGCGAAAGGCGACAGGAAACGTGCCGAGCGGATCGCCCTCGACGCCGCCGTCCAGTCCGAGGCGGCGAAGGCCGTCAGGACCGAATGCCAGCGTCATGGCGCGCTCGCGCGGCACCCCATCGCCAAAACTCGCGCGGGCAACGACGAATTCGAGCCAGGCCCTGCGGCTCGCCCTGGACAGGGTTTGCGGTATGGCGATCGCCATCATATGCGCGTGCGCCAGCGACCCGAACGGACCGAAGAAGATGGACTGGATCTCGCCGGTTTCCAGCTGTTGCTCGAGAGGCGGCGGAAAGGCCGAACTGATATTGGCCAGCAGCGAGGTGGTCTTTTGAACGGTGGTTCTTTCGGTCGCCAGCCGCGGCAGAGAACCGAACAGGCTCAGCCAGTCGCGCGCCTCGTTGTCGGTGGCCGAAGCAATGCCGCGCCTGATCCGGGAATTGATCCGGATGGCCGCGGTGTTGAGCTCGCGGTAGGCCGAATACCAG
>NZ_RZOI01000491.1:2780-4658 GCF_004022645.1 Mesorhizobium sp. M4A.F.Ca.ET.020.02.1.1
TACCAGAACAGAGTCGGCACCTGCTGCCGCCGTGCCCAGCGTTTGAACCGGTCGCCGTCGCGCGCGCCATCGAGGAAGAGCCATCGCGTGCGGGGATAGCCTTCGGTGTTGCTCCACACGCCGGTGAGCCCGGAAGAAGCCTTGGCGATGAAATCCTCCAGGTAGCTTTCCCAGCTGCCGCCATAGTTGGAGAAGAACATCAGCCTGTTGGTTCCGGGCAAAAGCACCCAGCGGGCGAAATGGATGGTGTTGATGGTGCCGAGGAAGCCCGGTCGAAACACTTTCCGCGCCGTGATCGAGATCAGATAGAAAGACAGCCGGAGCGCCAAACGTCGCAAGGTTCCGACCTTCATCGTCGAGATCGCCGTCATATGGTTCTGCGCTGCGCGATCCTCATGCACGATGATCTTGTCCAGCGCATCAAGGTCGACGGGCGTGTTGTGCGGACGGTCAATGTCTTCGAGGCGCCGTAACGCGATGAAGCAGACGCCAAGCGCCACAACTATCATCGCGATGAGCCCGAGCACGGCCAGCAGAAGCGCCGTGCCGGCAATTGCGATGGTGGTGAAGCTGAGGCCGCTCGGATCGCCGAACACCAGCTTGTAGGTCAGCTTCCAGCAGACGAGCACCACGACCGCGACGGCGACCAGCATCGGCGGCGCGAGCAACGTCGTGGTGATGGCCCGCCACCATTTGCCGGGCGGATTTTCGAGTTGGCTTTCGGCGGGCTGGAAAGCCCAGTCGAACCGACCCAGCGAACGGACATGCCGGCGGGCCTCGGCAAGCACCATGGCGGCATCGCCGTTGCCGGCGCGCGGCTGCTCGGCGATGCCGCGCACGGTGTCGGCAAGCTCGGCTTCAGCCAGGATGCGGCGGACCGAATGCCCCGGCGTGCCGGAAAACACCAGCCCGGCATTGCTGCCGAAGGACGGCGATATCTCGATATTGTGCCTGCGCAGGAAGTCGCTGAGCGAGCCGCCCTCGGGCAGGCCGCAGACGTCCTTGAAGATCGGCCGCAGCCGGTGGCCGATGGCCTGGGAGACGGCATCGATGACCTCGCTGGCGCTGCCGTCGCCGGAGATTTCGAGCACAAGCGCACCCTTCTCAAGACCGGAAGCGTCATCGATTTCGCCGGTGCCGGCGACGGCGAGGCTGGTGAAATGGATGATGGCGGAGATGTCGAGCGCGGCGCTGATCTCCTCGTTGGCCGGATTGCCGAGCGTGGCGACCTTGTCGCGGATGGCGTCCAGCGGCACGGTCCGGACGACCGGGCAGACCACAGTCACCATCGACTGGTCGACGGTGCGGCAAAGCGCCGGCTGCTCGAAATCGACCTTGAGGCTCTCCGGATAGGCGCCGATGTTGATTAGTCGCCCGGCCTTGCCCGGCGCGCGGCGCAATTTCTCCTTGCCGAACAGCGCGCGCAGGCTTTCGCCGATCTGGATCCTGGCGATCTCGGCGCCGATGCACAGATGGATGCCGTGGCCGAAGACCAGGTAATCGCGGTACGGACGCGTGGTGTCGAAATCGTTGGGATTTTGCACGGCCTCCGGGTCGAACATCGCCGACAGCGTGGCCGGCATCACCACCGTTCCCGCCTTCACCAGCCGCTCGCGGGGCGTGCCTTTGGCGATAACCGTGTCGCGTGAGGTGTAGCGCCAGGGGCCGACCCAGATCGGCTTGAAGCGCATGGCTTCCATGATGGCCCGGTCGAGCTTCGCCGTGTCGTTTTCGGCGAGCGCCGCGTCGATTGCCTGCCGCGCGTCTGGCCTGGACAGGATGACGTCCAGGCAATTGCCGCCGGCCAGCACGTTGGTCGGCACGAAGCCGGCGATCATGCCAAGCATGATGGAATGAATGTCCGGCCGCGACATGCGG
>NZ_RZOI01000492.1:0-4658 GCF_004022645.1 Mesorhizobium sp. M4A.F.Ca.ET.020.02.1.1
CTCCTTGCCTTCATGTCGCATTTCGTTCAATAGACGACACAAACGGCGCAAAATGGCGCCGTTTGCGTCGTCTATTGAACGAAATGCGACATGAAGGCAAGGAGGACGGGCGGCGAACCATTGAGCCAGCGGCGCCGGCGCCTCGTTCACTTGCCGCGCGGAGCCTGCTACGGGTTTCCGGGACGGGAGGAATGGATGACGTTCAGACAAAGGAAAAATACCGCCGCGATCCCGCGCACCGTGCCCTCCTTCGAGCATATCGTCACCGAAGCGAGCGACAGTTTCCTATGGCGTCTGGACGACTATCCGTGGGAACGCAATGTCTGGAACTTCCATCCGGAATACGAAATCCATTTGCTCAGGAAATCGTCGGGCGTGGCGCTGGTGGGCGATCATATCGGCGAGTTCGGGCCGGGTTACCTGGCGATCGTCGGCGGTGGCCTGCCGCATGACTGGGTGACCGCCGTGCAGCCCGGCGAGCTGATCGAAGGGCGCGATATCGTGCTGCAGTTCGATCCGCAGCGGCTGCGCGGCTCGGCGGGCCTGCTGCCGGAGCTGCGCGAGTTGGAGCCGTTCCTGGAGCGGTCGCTGCGCGGCATGGTCTTCCACGGACAGACGGCAATCGACGGCGCCGCGCTGCTGGAACGGATGGGCACGGTGCACGGGCTGCCACGGCTCTGCCTGTTCCTCGAGCTGGTCGACCTCTTGGCCAGCACCGATGAATACGAGCTGTTGTCGTCGCCCGATTTCTCGCCGCTGCTCGACGCCCAATCGCTCGACATCATCCAGCGCACGCTGACCTATCTGTTCCAGCACTTCGCCGAGGACCTGAAGCTGCCGGATGTGGCGGAGCTGGCCGGGATGAGCGAAAGCACATTCTCGCGCTTCTTCCAGAAGAACACAGGCAACAGCTTCAGCGACCATGTCGCCAAACTCAGGCTGTGGCAGGCCTGCAAGCTGCTTTCCGACACCGAGATCCCGATCACCGACATCTGCTTCCAGGTCGGCTACATGAACATCTCCAACTTTAACCGCGCCTTCCTGCGCAAGCACAAGATGACGCCGTCATCCTACCGCAAGCTGTCGCGGCAGCGGCTGGCGATGCGGGCCTGATCCGGTCGAGAACCGACTCCCAAAACAGCACTGATACTCGTGTGACAGGTCGGTCCCGCCTTGGTGGTTTTTTGCGCCGCACAATGCATAAAAGTACAGGTTTGCTGCAACGGGGCTTCTAGCGTGCCCCTTTGCAACTCCTCATTTTGGCGACGGGTGGCAAGTCGCTCGGGCGACGGTGAGGGTCGCTTAGCCCGAGGACAGCCGCTTCCCGCGACGATTCCTGGAGGAGAAAAACCAATGAAATCAACTCGGCTCGCTGCCAGCCTGGGCGCAGCTTTCGTGCTTACCGCTTCCGCTTCAACGATGGCGCTGGCGCAGGCGCCGGTCTGCTCGGCGCCGGTCAAGGTGCTGGCGCAGCCGCGCGACGGACTGACGCTGCTGGAGGACTCCAAGGACGAGTTCAAGAAGCTCTCCGGCGCCGGCTTCCAGATCGACTACCTCAACGAGAACGACCGCCGGGCAAAGTCGCGCGCCGATGCGTCCACCGTCGGCAACTACAACGTCTACTATGTCGACGAAGCCAATGTCGCGCTGTTCGCGTCGTCCGGCTGGATCGCGCCGCTCGCCGATTATTATCCGGCCGAATACGACTTCGCCGACTTCGATCCGGGCCGGCAGAAGGTCGCCACCTATGACGGCAAGGTCTGGTTCGCGCCGCTGACCGGCGGCGGCGACCTGATGGTCTATCGCAAGGACATTCTGGAGGCCGCCGGCATCCAGCCGCCGAAGACACTGGACGATCTGCTCGCCGACGTGCCGAAGCTGACCAATGCCGACAAAGGCATGTACGGCATCGCGCTGCGCGGCGCGCGCGGCTCGGGCGCCAATGTCTGGCGCTGGATGCCCTACTTCAAGGCCTATGGCGGCAAGTGGTTCGACGGCGATAAGCCGGCTTTCAATTCGGACGCCGCGGTCAAGGCGACCGAGACCTACCTCAAGCTGTTCAAGGATTCGGCGCCCGGCACGCAGACCGGCAGCTGGGATGAATCGACCGGCGCCTTCCTCTCCGGCCAGGTCGCCATCCTCGTCGAATCGACGCCGCTGTCGGGCATGGCGGTCGATCCGAAAACCTCGCAGGTGGTCGGCAAGGTCGGCTTCCTGCCGCCGCCCGCGCCACTGCCTGGCGGCGGCTACGGCCATGGCCTCGCCATCGCGACGAAGGCCAATCCGGACGACGCCTCGAAGAAGTGCGCCGGCTTGTTCGTCGCCTGGGCGACATCGAAGGAGAACGAGAAGCGCCGGCTCGACGCGCACCAGTTCGGCGAGCTGAACCGCACCAGCATCCTGTCCAGCAAGGAATTCGCCGACATTTACGGCGCCGATCTCGGCCAGGCGCTGGCCGAAACAGGCAAGGTGACGGCGGTGAACTTCTGGCAGGATCCGCGCTGGCCGGATCTCGGCGACCGCTGGGGCATCATCCTCGAAGAGCTGGTCACCGGCACGCGAACCGACATCAAGGGCAGCCTCAACGAGCTCGAGGCCTACGCCAACGAGCTGGTGAAGAAGAAGTAGTCCTCCCGTCCGCGGCGCGCGGTCCACGGCATTCGCCGAAATGCCGGGACCTGCGCGCCGCGGGTTCTTCACACGACCCGCCAACACCCGAAAGGCCCGCGAGGATAGGCCATGCGCCGACGCTCTTCCCTGCCCGTCACATTTCTTGTCCCGACGCTCGCCATCCTGCTGGTGGTGTCGATGGTGCCGACGCTCTACGCCATCGTCATCGCCCTGCAGAACCGCGAGCTGAGTTCGCCGGGCTATTCCTGGGTGTGGTTCTCGAATTTCGCCGAGCTTTTCCTCGACCGCCGCTTCCTCAACGCCGTCTGGGTCTCGGTCAAATGGGAGATCGTCACCGTCGTGGCGACCATGGTGGTTGCGATCGGGCTCGGCGTGCTGATGTTCGAAGTGGCGTCGCCGCGGCTGCGCAACATCTATTGCCTGCTGTTCATCATCCCGGTGCTTTTGCCGCGTGTCTCGGCGGCCTTCGTGTGGAAGTTCGCCTACCATCCGCTCTATGGCATCGCCACCTATCCCTACCGGCTGGTCACCGGCGGCCTGATCTTCGATCCGCTCTCCAAGGCCTCGACCGCGCTGTTCGCAGTCGCCTCGGTCGATGTCTGGCAATGGGGGCTGTTCTTCGCCGTCATCATACTGAAGTTGCTTGAAACCTTGCCGCCGCAGCCGATCGAGGCGGCGCGGCTCGACCATGCCAAGCGCTGGCAGATCCACACCTATGTGACGCTGCCGATGCTCAAGGCGCCGCTGATCAGCTTGATGTTCGTCAAGATGATCGAGTCGCTGCGCTCCTTCGACCTGATCTATGTGATGACGCGCGGCGGGCCGGGCGTCGCGACCGAGACGCTCGATATGTATGCCTTCTCGCAAGGCTTCATCGAGTCCGGCAAAGTCTCCTACGCCTCGGCGATGGCCGTGCTGATGATGATCGCCACGGTCATCACCTTCACGCTGCTGTGGAAGCGGGTGCAGGCATGAAGCAATATCGGATAAGACCGGGCCGCCTGATCGCCAAGGCCATCCTGGCGCTGGCCGGATTCCTCGCCGTGTTTCCGCTCGTCTGGACGGCGCTCAATGCGCTGAAGAACAATGTCGACATCATCACGCGGGTGCCGCGCCTGGTGTTCACGCCGACGCTTGCCAACATCGCCTACATTCTCGGCCGCGACAGCGTCTTGACCGGGCTCTACAACTCGGTCGTGGCCTGCGGTGCGGCGGTGCTGATCGGCATCGTGCTCGCCCTGCCGGCGGCCTATGCGGTGGCGCGCTATCCCAACCGCTTCGCCGGCGACATCCAGTTCTTCGTCTTGTCGCTGCGCTTCCTGCCGCCGGTGGCGGTGGCCATACCGCTGATGGTGATCTGGCTGCAGGTCGGGTTCTACGACACGCTGCCGGCACTGATCGTCACCTATTCGCAGCTCACCATCTCGGTGATCATGTGGCTCGCCATTCCGGCCTTCCAAAGCGTGCCGAAGGAGATCGAAGAAGCGGCCTTCGTCGACGGCTACGGCGCCTATTCGGTGTTCTGGCGCATCGCGCTGCCGGTCGCCGCGCGCTCGCTCGCCGGCGCGATCGCGTTCAGCTTCGTGCTGGTCTGGAACGAGTTCCTGATCGCGCTGATGCTGTCCAGCTCCAACGCCAAGACGCTGCCGATCGTCGCTTCGGAACTGTCGCAGCAAGGCATGAACGTGCCGTGGGGCATCCTCAACGCCTCGGTCGTGCTGCTGTCGCTGCCGCCGCTGCTGTTCCTCGGCGTGCTCAGCGGCTTCCTGAATTCCGTTTTCCGGCAAAAGAAGACTTGATGCGAGGATTACCCGATGCAGGCACTGGTACTTGAGAAAAAGGGCGAACTGTCGCTGCGCGAGATCGCGCTGCCGCTCGACGTCGGACCGGACGACGTCAGGATCGCCATTCACACCGTCGGCGTCTGCGGCAGCGACGTGCATTACTACACGCACGGCGCCATCGGCAGCTACATCGTGCGCCAGCCCATGGTGCTCGGCCATGAGGCGTCAGGCACGATCGTCGAG
>NZ_RZOI01000493.1:0-4651 GCF_004022645.1 Mesorhizobium sp. M4A.F.Ca.ET.020.02.1.1
GCATGGGCCGGATGGCGAGCTGGTCGCCCTGCTCGATTTCGATCCGCTGTTCAGCGACGGCAAGGTCATCGGCTACACCACCGCCTTCAAGCGCAAGCACATCGACGCCACGCCGCACGCCGAGATCGGCCTGACCAAGTTCGCCGTCGATCGTTTTCGCGAGGAAGGCATCTCCGTCGTCACGCTGGGTCTGTCGCCGCTGGTCGACATCGAAGCCAGCGGCTTTGCCGAATCGAGCTTCTGGCGCAGCACCTTCCAGCGCGCCTACGGCTCCGCCTGGGTCAATCGCTCCAAGTTCAATTTGCAGGGCCAGGCGGCCTTCAAACGCCGTTTCCACGGCCAGGAACAGCCGACCTATGTCGCCTTCCGCAAGGGGACTTTGGTCGAGATGCTCGGTCTGCTGCGGCTGGTGAAAGCCATCTGACCCCGATCGGCCGATTAGTTCCTCAACCGATAGCCGGTGCGGAAGATCCAGGCCACGATCGCGATGCAGACGGCCAAAAACACCACAGTCATGCCGAGGCTGATGCCAACCGAGACATCCGACTTGCCGTAAAAGCTCCAGCGGAACCCGCTGATCAGGTAGACGACCGGGTTGAACAGCGTCACCGTGCGCCAAATGCCGGGCAGCATGTTGATCGAATAGAAGCTGCCGCCGAGGAAAGTCAGCGGCGTGATGATCAAGAGCGGCACCAGCTGCAACTGCTCGAAGCTTTTCGCCCAGATGCCGATGATGAAGCCGAACAGGCTGAAAGTCACCGCCGTCAGCACCAGGAAGGCGATCATCCAGAACGGATGCTCGATATGGAGCGGCACGAACAGCGAAGCGGTGGCCAGGATGATCAGGCCGAGGATGATGGACTTGGTCGCCGCACCCCCGACATAGGCCAGCACGATCTCCAGGTAGGAAACCGGCGCCGAGAGCAGCTCGTAGATCGAACCGACGAATTTCGGGAAGTAGATGGCGAAGGAGGCGTTCGAGATCGACTGGGTCAGCAGCGACAGCATGATCAGCCCCGGCACGATGAAGGCGCCGTAGCTGATGCCGTCGATCTCGGTGATGCGCGAGCCGATGGCTGAGCCGAAGACGACGAAATAGAGCGAGGTCGACAGCACCGGCGAGATGATGCTCTGCAGCACGGTGCGCAGCGCGCGCGCCATCTCCACCCGGTAGATCGCCCATACCGCACGAAGGTTCATGGCTCTTGCCTCAACAGATTGACGAAGATCTCCTCCAGCGAGCTGTTCTCCGTCTCGATGTCGCGGAACTGAATGCCGGCCGCCTCGATGTCGCGGATCAGCGAGGCGACGCCCGGCCGGTCGCTCTGGTTGTCGTAGGTGTAGGTCAATTGTCCGCCGTCGGGCGACAGTTCCAGCGCGTAGCGCGAGAAACTCTCCGGTATCGCGCCGAGCGGACTGCGCAGCTCCAGCAGCAGCCGCTTGCGGCCGAGCTTGCGCATCAGCTCGGCCTTGTCGTCGACCAGCACGATCTCGCCGCGGTTGATGACGCCGACGCGGTCGGCCATCGCCTCGGCTTCCTCGATGTAATGCGTTGTGAGGATGATGGTCACGCCGTCCTCGCGCAGCCGGCGCACCATCGCCCACATGTCCTGGCGCAGTTCGACGTCGACGCCGGCCGTTGGCTCGTCGAGGAACAGCACGCGCGGCTCGTGTGAAAGCGCCTTGGCGATCATCAGCCGGCGCTTCATGCCGCCTGACAGCGTGATCGCCTTGGCGTCCTTCTTCTCCCACAGCGAAAGGTCGCGCAGCACCTTCTCGACAAAGGCATGGTTGGCCGGCCTGCCGAACAGGCCGCGGCTGTAGTTGACCGTCGCCCAGACGGTCTCGAAGGCGTCGATGGTCAGTTCCTGCGGCACCAGCCCGATCAGGCTGCGTGCGGCGCGGTAGTCGCGCGCAATGTCGTGGCCGTCGACCATGACCGTGCCGGAAGAGCGGTTGACGATGCCGCAGACGATCGAGATCAGCGTCGTCTTGCCGGCACCATTCGGCCCGAGCAGCGCGAAGATCTCGCCGCGCTCGATGTCGAGGTTGATTTCCTTCAAGGCCTTGAAACCGGTGGCGTAGGTCTTGGTCACCCCGGAGATGGAAATGATTGACGGCATGGTCTGAAAACGGCTGCTTGAAAGGAGCGGGAGGATTTTATTGCGCTGAATGTCGGTGCGCTCAGCCGGAAGTCAATGCCGCTCCTGACATTTCTGGACAATCATTCCCCTGAAGCTTTCCCCCAAAGTGCTGCGACAACGCGCCCCGCGTGGCGCCACGCCGCTTTGACCGGACCGCGTCAGCGCCCTATTCTGTGAGCCATAAGCAGCAGCCGGAGTCGCCCATGGACCCGCTCATCCTGTCGCGCATCCAGTTCGGCGCGAATATTTCGTTCCATATCCTGTTTCCGGCAATCACCATTGCACTTGGCTGGGTGCTGCTGTTCTTCAAGCTGCGTTACAACAGGACCGGCGATTCCGCCTGGATGCGCGCCTATTTCACCTGGGTGAAGGTGTTCGCTTTGTCCTTCGCCATGGGCGTGGTCTCGGGCGTCACCATGAGCTTCCAGTTCGGCACCAACTGGCCGGGCTACATGGAGACCGTCGGCAACATCGCCGGCCCGTTGCTGGCCTATGAGATCCTCACCGCCTTCTTCCTCGAGGCGGCCTTCCTCGGCATCATGCTGTTCGGCTTTCGCCGCGTGTCCAACCGCATCCACACGCTGGCCACCGTACTGGTCGCCGGCGGCACCACCGTCTCGGCCTTCTGGATCATCGCGCTCAATTCCTGGATGCAGACGCCGGCCGGCTTCGAGACGCGCGACGGCAAGGCGCATGCCGTCGACTGGTGGGCGATCGTCTTCAACCCTTCGATGCCTTACCGGCTCGTCCACATGCTGCTCGCCTCGGGGCTGACCGTCTCCTTCCTCATCGCCGGCCTGTCGGCGCTGCGCTATCTCACCGGCGACCGCTCGGAATCGATGTGGAAGGCGCTGCGCACCGGCGTCTTCACCGCCGCCATCCTGATCCCGGTCCAGATCTTCGCCGGCGACCAGCACGGCCTGAACACGCTCGAGCACCAGCCGCAGAAGATCGCCGCCATGGAGGCCAACTGGAACACCGGCCCCAACGTGCCGCTGGTGCTCTTTGCCTGGCCCGACGAGGCGGCCAGGGAAAACAAATTCGAGATCGCCATCCCCGACGGCGCCAGCGTCGTGCTGAGGCACAGCACCAGCGGCGTCGTGCCGGGGCTGAACGACTATCCCGGCAACCACCCGCCGGTCTTCCCGGTGTTCTGGGGTTTTCGCATCATGGTCGGCACCGGCATCCTGATGCTGATCGTCTCCTGGTCGGCGGCCTTCTTCCTCAAGCGCCGCCACAGCCTGCCGAAGCCGCTGGCGCTGCTGATGGTGCCGATGACGATCTCCGGCTGGGTGGCGACGCTGGCCGGCTGGTACACCACCGAGATCGGCCGCCAGCCCTGGCTGGTCACCGGCGTCCTGAAGACCGCCGATGCCGTCGGCCCGGTCGCCGGCAGCCATGTCGCGCTGACGCTTGCCGTCTATCTCGTCCTCTACGTGATTTTGCTGATCGCCTATCTCGGCGTGCTGGTGCACCTGGCGCTGAAGGCGGCCAAGGATGGCGACACCTCGCCGCTGCCGGGCGTCATGAACGCGGCCATGTCGCAGCCGGCCGCTGGGGAGTGAGGCAGTGGTCGAACTGCGAAGAAATCTTGACTCGACGCCGGACGCTGGCGCTGCCCCTCACCTGCCTGCCGGCATCCTCTCCCCGTATAGGGACGGGGAGAGGGGCGCTCCCCTCGCCGGTTTCGCCAATCGCCGACGTTGCAGGAACTACGCTGTTGTTGCGGCCAGCCCCCTTCTCCCCGTCACCATACGGGGAGAAGGTCCCGGCAGGGGGATGAGGGGCGGCGCCGACCTCGGAAATCGAGACTGGCGCGTGAGGAGAAGAAAATGACCTATGACTGGCCAACCGCGCTCCCGCTGATCTTCGCCGGCCTGATGGGCCTCGCCATCCTGATCTACGTCATCCTCGACGGCTTCGACCTCGGCATCGGCATCCTGTTCGCTGCCGCCGACGACCACGAGCAGGACACGATGATCGCGGCTATCGGCCCGTTCTGGGACGCCAACGAGACCTGGCTGGTGCTGGCCGTCGGCCTGCTGCTCGTCGCCTTCCCGCTGGCGCACGGCACCATCCTCAGCGCGCTCTACATACCGGTCTTCGTGCTCCTGGTCGGCCTTATCCTGCGTGGCGTCGCCTTCGATTTCCGCGCCAAGGTGCCGGCCGGCAGCAAGCATCGCTGGAACCGCATCTTCTTCCTCGGCTCGGCCGTCGCCTCGCTGGCGCAGGGCTACATGCTGGGCGTCTATGTGCTCGGCCTCGATGTCCGCCTCGGCGGCATTGCCTTCGGCGCGCTGGTGGCGCTCTGCCTGTCGGCCGCCTATGCGGCGATGGGCTCGGCCTGGCTTATCTACAAGACCGAGGGCGAGTTGCAGCGCAAGGCGGTGCGCTGGCTGCGTACCGCGCTGGTGCTGGCGGCGCTCGGCATGGTCGCGGTGTCGCTCGCCACGCCCTTCGCCAGCCCGCGCATCTTCGACAAATGGTTCCTCTTTCCGGAGATACTC
>NZ_RZOI01000494.1:0-4649 GCF_004022645.1 Mesorhizobium sp. M4A.F.Ca.ET.020.02.1.1
GTGTAATCGTTGATAGCGTCGGCGATGCGAATGGCGGTCGAAAAGTCGGGGTTGCGCAATTGCAGCGTCAGCACGCCCTGATCGTCGAACTCGGCTGGCACCGAGCGTTCGACGATGGCGCCGTTGGGGACGCGGCCCGCGGTCGGCACACCTTGCGTCAATTGCTCGGCCTGGCCCTGGGCGGTGAAACCGCCCACGATCACCGAGCCTTGGCCGACGGCATAGATTTCGCCATCGGCCGCCTTCAGTGGCGTCATCACCAGCGTGCCACCGGCAAGCGAGGCGGCGTCGCCCATCGAGGAAACGTCGATGTCGATGCGGGCTCCCGACTGCACGAAGGGCGGCATGTTGGCAGTGACGATGACGGCGGCGACGTTCTTGGCGCGCGCGCTGCCGCCTTCGGTGGCGATGCCGAGATTCTCCAGCATGGCGCGGATCGACTGCTCGGTGAAGGGCGAATTGCGCAGGCTGTCGCCGGTTCCCGCCAGGCCGATAACCAGGCCGTAGCCGACGAGTTGGTTGTCGCGCGCGCTCTGCAGTTGGGCGATGTCCTTGATGCGCGCCGCGACCTGGCCCGGCGGCAGCGTGCTTGGCCCGGTCGAAACGCGGAACATCCGCGTGGTGGTGGCCGGGTCATATTCCGGATCATTGAAGGCGCCGCCATTCTTCGCGGCAAGCTCGCGCTTGGCCTTCGGTGCGAGCCCGTCGGCCAACGCCGGCTGCAGGCCAAGGGCAGCCGCCAGAAGAAAGGCAAGTCCGCGCATCATGAAGCGCCGACCATGATGGTGCCGTCGCCCATCACCGTGCCGGATATGATCTTGCCGCTGTCGATGTTGCGGACCTTGACCAGGTCGCCGGCGGCGCCCGGCTGCAGGGTAACGCCGGAAGCCGAAATGGTCAGGGCGCCGGCGGTGAAATAGATCTGCACCGCAGCGCCCTGTTCGACGAGCCAAGCGTCGCGGATGGCGGCGGTCGGAATGTAGCGGCCCGGCAGCAGCGTGCGCTTGGCGACCTTGCCATGGAGTTCCTGCGCGAGGGTGGCGACGGCCTCCGGCTTGTGCTTGCCGGGAACGAGCGTCACCTGCTTCAGGGCGGCAAGGTCGATCGTCTCGCCGGGATAGATGACCCGGTTGGGGATCAGCACGACATCGCCGGCGGCCTGACCGGTATTGCGGGCCGCGAGCTGACTGGCGTTCTGGTTGCCGGCCTGATTGTCGCCGGCTTCCTGGGCAAACGCCGGCACGCCGCCGGCCACCAGCGCGAGAGCCAGCGCGGCGCGGCGGAGGGAGCGGTGGGCCGGCGCAAGCATGATCTGTTACCTGATGTTCTTGGACACGACCGAGGCCATGTCGTCGGCGGCCTGGATGACCTTCGAATTCATCTCATAGGCGCGCTGCGCCGAGATCAGTTCGGTGATCTCCTTGACCGGATCGACGTTGGACGATTCCAGGTAGCCCTGTTCGATCGTGGCGAAGCCGGGGTCGCCGGGCACGCCGACATTGGCCGGGCCGGAAGCCGCCGTCTCCTGGAACAGATTGTCGCCGAGCGGCGCCAGCCCGGCCTCGTTGGAGAAGTTGGCGAGCTGCAGCTGGCCGAGAAGCTGGAGATCGGTCTGGCCGTCGATGCGGGCGAAGACCTGGCCCGTCTTGTTGACGATGACCTCGACCGCGTCGGTTGGCACGGTGATGGCGGGGACGACGTTGGCGCCGTCGACCGTCACCAGCTGTCCGGTGGCGTTGGTGTTGAAGGCGCCGGCGCGGCTGTAGAGCGTGCCGCCGTCGGCACCCTCGATCTGGAACCAGCCCCGGCCGGTCAGCGCGAGGTCGAAGCTGTTGCCGGTGCTTGTCAGCTCGCCCTGGGTATGGACGTTGCGCACCGCCGTCGTCTTGACGCCGAGGCCGATCGAGACACCTTCCGGCACCAGCGACGTGTTGGAGCGATTGGGCACGCCCTGCGTGCGGTCGACCTGATAGAGCAGGTCGGAGAATTCGGCGCGAGCGCGCTTGTAGCCGGTGGTGTTGATGTTGGCGATGTTGTTGGCGATGACTTCCAGGTTGGTCTGCTGGGCGTTCATGCCGGTGGCGGCGATGGCAAGTGCTTTCATGACGCGGTCCTAGATACTCATGCGGCTGATTTCGAGGTAGGCGGAGACAACCTTGTCGCGGATGGCGATGGTCGTCTGCAGAGCCTGCTGGGCACTCATCACCGCGTCGACCACCTGGCGAGTGTCGGCGTCGCCGCGCAGCGCCTGGATCGACACCTGCTCGGCATTCTGCAAGGTGTTGACGGTTTTCGACGCTGCCTGGCTCAGCGCCTGGGCGAAGGATGTGCCGACCGTCTCGGTCGCTGTCGTCGGCGCGACGATGCCCTGGAGGGCGTCGGTCGCCACACCGGCGCCTTCGGTTGCCGGTTTGAGCGCGCCAATGCTGCCGATGCCGCTGATCATTGCTGGTTCCTCATCAGGTCGATGGTCATGGAAATCAGATCGCGCGCCTGCTTGACGACCTGGAGATTGGCCTCATAGGAGCGATTGGCCTCGGTCATGTCGGCCATTTCGATCAGCACGTTGACGTTGGGCATCTTGACGTAGCCCTTTTCGTCGGCGGCTTCGTTGCCGGGCTGGAACTCGATCGGAAAATCGGATGGATCGCGCTCTACCGAGCTGACCTCGACAAGCTGGCCGCCGGTGGCGCGGTCGAGCTCGGATGCAAAGGAGATCGTCTTGCGGCGATAGGGATCGGCGCCCGGCGTGGTGCCGGTCGACTGCGCGTTGGCGAGGTTTTCCGACACCACGCGCAGGCGCTCCGACTGGGCACCAAGGCCGGATGCTGCGACTTTGAGGGCTGCGGTAAGCGCGTCCATGGTCAGCTCTTCACAGCCATCATCATCATCGAGTGGAAGGCCTTGACGATCGCGGTGTTGAGTTCGAAGGAGCGGCGGACCTCACCGGCCTTCATCAGTTCGTCTTCCAGCGCCACCGTGTTCTTCGACGGCATGATCGAGCCGGTGGCTTCCTCCGGCTTGACGGTGAAGCCGGCATTCGTCGCCTGGGTGCCGAGATGCCCGGCCTGGGTGGCCTGCAGCGATACCGCCGTACGGTCGAGGACCTTCTCGAACGGCTCGACATCGCCCGCCGTGTAGCCCGGCGTGTTGGCGTTGGCGATGTTGGAGGCAATTGCGGACTGGCGCACGGCCAGCCACTGCGATTGCTTGGTGGCGAGATCGAAAAGGTTGACGGGCTCCATGGGAATCTCCGGGCGGGGTTCCCAAAGATTAGGCCGCCAGTCTTGCGCGGACCTTGCGCGGGGCCGGGCATGGCGCAGCGCCGTGCTACTGGCCCGCGCGCCGCTATTTGGAGAGTTCGATCACCTGGTCGGTGCTGGTGACCATGACCCATTTGCCACCACGTTGCTCAATCGACGAGACGATGCTGGAGTCCGGCAGCTTCGAGCCGCGCTGGACGATCCACAGGCCGGCGTCGTCCTCAATCATGGCGCGGCCGTTGGCGACATGCACCATGCGGAACTTGGGGTCCGCCGGAAAGGGCTGTTGGTCGACGCCCGGAGCCTGGGCGGGGTCCTCGGGATCCTGCAACGTGCCGGTGGCGAACAAGTCGACATCGGGAACATCCTTGGCCGTCAGCGGCTGGCCGGGATTTTCCAGTTGCGAGCCGCCGCTGACGCGTCCGGCATTGGTGCCGCTGCCGCCGAACTTGATGGCCTGCACGCCGAACTGTTCCTGATTGAAGAAGATGTACCAGGGAAATAGCGCACAGATCAGACCGAGCGTGACGCCGAGCGCGGCAACGACAAAATCGCTGCGCCGGTCAGGCTTCTTGCCCAGCCGCGGAAATTCCGCCTTTGGCGGCGTGGGCCATTCCGTGCGCGGGAACAGGTCATCGATCAGTGAATCGCGGCTTGCCTGTATCGTCTCGGCGACCTCAACCTGGGAAGCCTTGGGCAAATCATCCCCGACGGTCCTAGCAGGCCCGGCGGTCCTCGGGAGAGCGGGCTTCGCCGCCTTGGCCAGGACGGCCCCGGTCCTGACCGCGACCTTGGCGGCCATAGCGCGAGCGGCCTTTGCTGTGGCGGACCGTGCTTCCTCAGCCCTGGCGTCTTCCTTGGCCCTGGCGTCGTCGAGCATCTCGCGCAGCAGGCGCTCGGTGTACTGGCGCTCACTCTCCTGCATCGCCATTCTGCTTTCCCTTCAGGTAGCGGGCGAGGTCGGCGAACGGATCGACGGACGCGCGGTCCTTCGGCGACTGCGTCAGCGCCTCGTAGATCAGCGGCACCTGGCGCACGGCGATGTCGAGCTCGGCGTCGGCGCCGCCCTGGTAGGCGCCGAGCAAGCGGATGTCGCGCGTGTCCTCGAAGCGCGAGATCATCGATTTCAGCCTGGTCACCAGCATCCGCTGCTCGGCGCTCCAGGCCTTGTCGGCCAGGCGCGAGATCGACGACAGCGGATTGACCGGCGGATAGCGGCCCTGTTCTGCGATCGCGCGGTCGAGCACCACATGGCCATCGAGGATGCCGCGCACGGAATCGGCGACCGGATCGTTGTGGTCGTCGCCGTCGATCAGCACCGAGATGATGGCGGTGATCGACCCCTTGCCCTCGGCGCCAGGCCCGGCGCGCTCGAGCAGCTTGGGC
>NZ_RZOI01000495.1:0-4641 GCF_004022645.1 Mesorhizobium sp. M4A.F.Ca.ET.020.02.1.1
GCCAGCCCGATGCTGATCGCCGACATGGCGGCGACACCGGCGACAGGATGCGCCAGGAGATTGACGGCGCTGGCCATCTCCTTCGGCATCATCCTGGTCAGATCCTGGTTCATCTTCTCTAACTGGTCCATGTCGGGCATCAGTGCATAGGGTATCGAATACAGCGCCATCGAGTGCTCCTGGTCGTTTCTTCGTATGCCCCGCCCGTTATTCCTGTTCCGGGCTCTCGCCCGCAATTCCAACCTTATTCCGCCGCCACCATCACCGGCTCCACCCGGTGCGCGTTGCGCGAAAACTCATCGATGCGGCGCTCCACCTCGCCACGGAAATGCCGCATCAGGCCCTGGATCGGCCATGCCGCCGCGTCGCCCAGCGCGCAGATCGTGTGCCCCTCGACCTGCTTGGTGACGTCGAGCAGCATGTCGATCTCGCGCTTCTGCGCCTCGCCGCGCACCAGCCGCTCCATCACCCGCCACATCCAGCCGGTGCCTTCGCGGCACGGCGTGCACTGGCCGCAGCTTTCGTGCTTGTAGAAGTAGGAAAGCCTGGCGATCGCCTTCACGATATCGGTCGACTTGTCCATGACGATGACAGCCGCCGTGCCGAGGCCCGATTTCAAGTCGCGCAACGCGTCGAAATCCATCGGCGTGTCGATGATCTGCTCGGCCGGCACCAGCGGCACCGAAGCGCCGCCCGGAATGACCGCCAGAAGATTGTCCCAGCCACCGCGGATGCCGCCGCAATGCGTGTCGATCAGCTCGCGGAACGGGATCGACATCGCCTCTTCGACGGTGCACGGGTTGTTGACGTGACCGGAGACGCAGAACAGCTTGGTGCCGACATTGTTCGGCCGGCCGAAGGACGAGAACCAGGCAGCGCCGCGGCGCAGGATGGTTGGCGCGACCGCGATCGACTCGACATTGTTGACCGTCGTCGGGCAGCCATAGAGGCCGACATTGGCCGGGAACGGCGGCTTCAGACGCGGCTGGCCCTTCTTGCCTTCGAGGCTTTCGAGCAGAGCCGTCTCCTCGCCGCAGATATAGGCACCGGCGCCATGGTGCATATAGACGTCGAAGTCGTAGCCGGAAGTGTTGTTCTTGCCGATCAGCTTGGCCTCATAGGCCTCGTCGATGGCCCGCTGCAGCGCTTCGCGCTCCCTGATGAACTCGCCGCGCACATAGATGTAGGCGGCGATCGCGCCCATGGCGAAGCCAGCGAGCAGCGCGCCCTCGACCAGCGTGTGCGGATCGTTGCGCAGGATGTCGCGGTCCTTGCAGGTGCCGGGCTCGGATTCGTCGGCGTTGATGACCAGATAGCTCGGCCGGCCGTCGCTCTGCTTGGGCATGAACGACCACTTGAGTCCGGTCGGGAAGCCGGCGCCGCCGCGTCCGCGCAGGCCCGACGCCTTCATCTCGTTGACGATCCAGTCGCGCCCCTTGGCGATGATGCCTGGCGTGTTGTCCCAGGCGCCGCGCGCCATCGCTCCGTTGAGCGACTTGTCGAAGAGGCCGTATATGTTGGTGAAGATGCGGTCTTTGTCCTGAAGCATTGTTCGTCCCTCAGACCGGCTTCTTGCCGAAGACGCGGATATATTCGGCCACCCCGCCCTTGGCGAGCGCCTTGGCCTGCTTGACCCAGTCGTCGCGCTCGATGCGGCCATGGAAGGAGAGATAGGCGTCCACCCAGTCGCGCTCGGCCTTCTTCCACGACGCGACCTGCGCGAAGGTGTAGATGCCCAGCGAATGCAGCGTGCCCTCGATCTTCGGACCGACGCCGGAGATCAGCTTGAGGTCGTCGACCGCAACGGGCCGTTCTATGCCAGCGGGCCTGTTCTTGTCGTCGAGTGAAGGCTTTGCCTGCTTGACGGCTGGCTGCTTGGCTTCCGGCGCCTTGAAGGCGGAAGCCGGCTCGGCCTTGGCCCTCGGACCACTGCGCTGCTTCGAGACACCCTCGACTTCCGGCGAAGCCTTGTTGGCATTGGCGGCCGAATGCCGCGGGGCCGACACGCTCGCCGCCTTTTCCACGGCCAGCGCGACCTTGACCGGCGAAGGCGTGTTCAGCGCCGGGCTGGTCTCGGGCGCATCGGTCTTCGGCTTGCCGGCCTTCGACGGGCCCACGGGGGCAGCCGGCGCCGGCACCTCCGTTGCGATAATGGCGTCGGGAGCGGCCTTGGCCGCCTTCGCCGCCGCCTTGGCTTCCTTCTCGCGTGTCGACTTCAGGATCGCCTTCTCGCTCTTCAGCGTCGTCAGGCCGGTGGCTGGCTCCGAGCCGGTGCGGCCATTCTGCGGGCCAGGCGTCACCGAGGCGCCCTTGCCACCTTCGTAGAGGTCGATGATCTCGGCCAGCCGCTCCGGCGTCAGGTCCTCGAACGTATCCTTGAAGATCATCACCATCGGCGCGTTGACGCAGGCGCCGAGGCATTCGACCTCCTCCCACGACAGCGTGCCCTTGTCGTTGGTGTGGAACTGGTCGTGGTGGATCTTCGAGCGGCAGACATCCATCAGTCCTTCCGAGCCGCGCAGCATGCAGGGCGTGGTGCCGCAGACCTGGATATGCGCGCGCGTTCCGACCGGGTTGAGCTGGTACTGCGTGTAGAAGGTCGCGACCTCGAGCCCGCGGATGCGCGGCATGCCGAGCATGTCGGAGATCGTCTCAATCGCCGCCTTGGTGACCCAGCCTTCCTGCTCCTGCGCCAGCATCAACAGCGGGATGATCGCCGACTGCTCGCGGCCCTTCGGATATTTCTTGATCCACTGCTTGGCCGCGGCCGTATTCGCCCTGTTGAAGGCGAAGGAAGCTGGCTGGACGCTGGCATCTGCGAGACGGCGGACTGACATTTAGCGATCGACCTCACCAAACACGATATCGAGCGAACCCAGCACGGCGGTGACGTCGGCCAGCATGTGGCCGCGGCACAGGAAATCCATGGCCTGCAGATGCGCGAAGCCGGGCGCGCGCAGCTTGCAGCGGTAGGGCTTGTTGGTGCCGTCGGAGACCAGATAGACGCCGAACTCGCCCTTCGGCGCCTCGACGGCGGCATAGACCTCGCCGGCAGGTACGCGGTAGCCCTCGGTGTAGAGCTTGAAGTGGTGGATCAGCGCTTCCATCGAGCGCTTCATCGCCTGGCGCTTCGGCGGCACCACCTTGCCGTCGAGGTTGGACACCGGGCCGCTGCTTTCCTTGCCGAGCAGCAGGTCGACGCACTGGCGCATGATCTTCGCCGACTGGCGCATCTCTTCCATGCGCACGAGATAGCGGTCGTAGCAGTCGCCGTTCTTGCCGATCGGGATGTCGAAATCCATCTCGGAATAGCATTCATAGGGCTGCGACTTGCGCAGGTCCCAGGCAGCGCCCGAGCCGCGCACCATCACGCCGGAGAAGCCCCAGGCCCAGGCATCGGCCAGCGACACCGTGCCGATATCGACATTGCGCTGCTTGAAGATGCGGTTTGGCGTGAGCAGCGCATCGAGGTCGTCGATCGACTTCAGGAACGGATCGATCCACTTGCCGATGTCCTCGACCAGCTTCTGCGGCAGGTCCTGGTGCACGCCGCCGGGGCGGAAATAGGCCGCGTGCATGCGCGAACCCGAGGCGCGCTCGTAAAACACCATCAGCTTTTCGCGTTCGACGAAGCCCCACAGCGGCGGCGTCAGCGCGCCGACGTCCATCGCCTGCGTCGTCACATTGAGGATGTGCGACATGATGCGGCCCATCTCGGAATAGAGCACCCGGATCAGCTGGCCGCGCTTCGGCACCTCGATGCCGAGCAGCCGCTCGGCGGCGAGCGCGAAGGCGTGCTCCTGGTTCATCGGCGCGCAATAGTCGAGCCGGTCGAGATAGGGTACCGCCTGCAGATAGGTCTTGGCCTCGATCAGCTTCTCGGTGCCGCGATGCAGCAGCCCGATATGCGGATCGACGCGGTCGACCACCTCGCCGTCCAGCTCCAGCACCAGGCGCAAAACGCCATGCGCCGCAGGATGTTGCGGTCCGAAATTGATGTTGAAGTTGCGGACGGAGGTTTCAGCCATTCTGGCGCCTCTGGCGAAGAGTCAGTAGTGAGTAGTGAGTAGTGATCATCAATCTCAATGCCTACTTATTCGCCTGTTTTGCCTGCACCGTCCGATAAGAGATCGCATCATTTTCCCAATCTCTTCGCATCGCAGCAGCAGCTCAATCTCGTTGGCTTTTCCAGCATGCCGAAACGACATGCCAGCAATACGTGTGTTTCGAGTTCCTTCAACGAACCCTGCGCCATGCGCAGGAATTGAACGAACGACCCTCTGTTTTCGCGACCATATCCCTCGGCGATGTTGGCGGCGATAGATACCGCCGAGCGACGCATCTGAGAGGTCATTCCATAAATCTCGTCTTTCGGGAAACCTTTGGTGACACGGTAACAATCTTCGGCGAGAACCATCGCCGATTGCCACACCATCAGGTCGCGATAAGATTCGATCCGCTTTTCCAATTCCTTCCCTACTGACTACTCACTACTTCCCTACTCACTGCTTGGCTTTTTCATCCCCCGGCAGCACGTAATCCGTGCCTTCCCATGGGGAGAGGAAATCGAAATTGCGGAATTCCTGCTTGAGCTCGACCGGCTCGTAGATGACGAGGATGGCTTCGTCGAGGTGCGGTACG
>NZ_RZOI01000496.1:0-4628 GCF_004022645.1 Mesorhizobium sp. M4A.F.Ca.ET.020.02.1.1
GTCCTGCCGTCACGTCCAAGGCCCACCGGGAGTCGTGCCATGCACGGAGAATCTCAATCGAACGGCGTCATATCGGTCGGGGGCACTTCGACTTGAGACTCCAGAACACCAAAATCAACTGGACTGCATGATCCCAGAATCGGAAGGCGCCACCCCGTTCGGTATTTTCCTGCTCGCCGACTCCTTTTTGCAGGCCGCGAAGGCCGTTGATGCCGGTCGCCGTGGTCTGACGTCGGGACCGACCAGGTTGCTTTGCTACCATGCGTGCGAACTCTTCCTGAAATGCTACCTCCGCAGCGCGGGCCGAGACATTGAGGCTTTGCGGGCCTTGGGGCACAATCTGCACGAGATGGCTGTGGCCGCTCAAGGTTCAGGCCTGGTCCTGCCTGCCAGAACTGTCAGCCAAGCCAAAACTCTGGCCGACAAGAACGATTATGTGCGTGTGCGCTATATGGTGGTTGAAAAGCCCGGAGACATCCGACCGGAAGTTCTGCTGGCGATGACTGAAAGCATCCGAGAGAGCGTCAGGCTGGCGCTCGGCATGGATCCGCTCGGCAACCCACACCCTTAAGCGCGCCGCCCCAGCGAACTATTCTTTTCGTCAGGCCCCGCTTTTTTCGGTGTCTCGCCCACGAAGACGCCCGGTCGGTCCATGCGAAGGAGTACGGCGCAAGGGAATACGCCGATTGGCGCCTCCGGACTGACGAATTCCAGGCCGACCTGCACCGCCGTGGCGTGCCGTCAGGCCGATCGCCTGGTAGCCCGGCGTTTGTCCGCTTCCGTAGGCAATCTCTGCTACAGTTCTCCCATGTCCCTGTTCTCCCATCTCGATCCGTATCTGCTCAACCCAGCCAACGATCCACTGGTGTTCGACGCCACGCTGGCAGGCCACGGGAGCTACACGACGGAACATTTCGTCTTGCGCCTCAGTCCCCGCGCCCATGAGCTTGTCGACGCGCTCACCCAGCGCGACACCGAGGGTCATGACGCAGCCGAACTGTACCAAGCCTACTCGACCTATCTGCACGAAACCGTGCATTGGTGGCAGCACATGGGGTCCACTGCGGGACTCATCCTCAGCCTGGCGTACCCGGCGCAAATCTATGGCAGCATGACGTCTCTTCAGACCTTTGCGCGGGGCGCCGGCGTCGCCAAACCTGTAAAGGCTTGGGCGCACAGGGCGATGCTCGACGGTCGGACGCACTCTGATCCGGTGCTCGCCGCCGCCAATATTGCCGTCAACAACGCGCTCGACATCAAGTTCTACAAGCAACTTGCCTGGTCGCCGAAGTCGATCCTCTCGCTGGAGCAAACGCCCTATTTTCAGAGCGTCGGGCACAGCTACCTCAAAACCTATGGTGAGATCGTCCACGCGATCAACGGGTCCTGTGACTTCGCGGAAGGGCAATTTCCCGACCCCGGTCGCTGGGATGCACAATTCCTCAAACTTCAACTCAGCCGGATTGAAGGCTTCCATCGCGGTGCGCGCCCACCTTACGCCGACATCGGCATCCAGCAGATATTCGAAGGCCAGGCCCGCTTTTGCCAAATTCAGTATTTGGCATCGTCAGGCGGTCCCGAGCTGCTTCAGACGTATCGCGAGCAAGGCTACTTTGCGCCCGTCTATGTCGACTCGTTTGAACTGTTCCTGGTGCTTACTGGGACAGAATGGCCCGAACGGTATGACAGCCCGGTCGTCGGCCTGTTTCTGCTGATCTGCGATCTGGCAATCAACCCGACGAGGGGGTTTCCGCTCGACATCGAGTTCTTCGAGGACTTTATCCGCGACGTTGATCCTGGCGCGCGCTTCACAAGACTTTGCCTGGCCGCAGCCGAAACCCCCGAGCTCGCCCAGGCGGTGCAAAATTTCTCCGCTCAGGAGTATGAGCACGTCGCGGCGCGACTGAGCGAGCGATGCGGATACGATGATCCGCGGACGGGACTTGCTGCCGTGGTCGGGCTGCTCGGCGACAAGGGCCCTGTCGATGCCCTGATGGAGGAGCATCGTACGTTCAACTATGCCGGTGTGAACATGCCTGTCCGGGTCCTGGTCTCGCACTTCATCGCTTTTTGCCGAGACAAGCAGCGCAGTCCCGAATTTTTCTGTTGGCCGGGCATCTGGATGGCGGGAGACAACTTCAACCCTGAGGCCGGATCGCTGTTCGTCACCCATCTGTCCCTCTTCCAGGACAGAGGTGACACCGAGCAGATCTTTCCTCGCGCCGTGCGCGGCCGGAGCCCCGAAAACATCAAGAAACTGGTCAACACCTTCTTTGGCGGAATGCTCGTGTTCGATCTCGCCCTGCAATGGGTCCTCGAGCCGGGACCTTTCCGCTACGATTTCAAATGGCTTACCGGGAAATCCGAAAATGCTGCACTGATCGCCTTGGCGAGCGACAGTTCGCGCAGTACTACGGCCCGGATCCTGACACCTGCACTCTGATCGACTCGCCTGTTCCCTGAGGGTCCCGACGAGCGCCTAGCCACATGCCGGAGGTGCAGGCACCGGCCGGCATGCCAGCCGTGGGGGGTGTGACGCGCCCCCGTCCTGACCCAAGTAACGACATGCGAGATGGCGATGCTTGCCTTTCACCGTGTCTTACGTACAATGTCCGTACGATATGGATTCGGTACGGACTTGATTGGGAGGTAGATATGGTGAAAACCGAGCGATTCGAGCTCAGGCTCGATGAAAGCACGATTGACCGGATCGATGCTTGGCGGGGAGAGCAGCGTGACCTCCCTTCGCGGGCAGAGGCCATCCGCACCTTGGTGTATACTGGGCTTGAGGCTGGTCGGCGCAAGGCCTTCCGGCCGACCAGCTCTGAAAAACTGATCATGTGGATGCTAGCCGAAGTCCTGCGCCAGCATAAAGGCTACGAGGACATGAAGTCAGTCGAGTTGATTCAGAGCGCCATCTACGGAGGCCATTTCTGGGGCCTGGAATGGGAAATGTCGGGCATCTTTCACGATGAGGTCGACGACCCCGAGGCGCTCGACTTCGTGGTCGACACGATGGCGATGTGGCGAGCCATTGAATGGGGATATGAGAAGCTCAGTCCCGAAGACAGGCAGCGCGTCGAGGACCAGGTGAAGTACTGGGGGAAAAACCCCAAGTTTGACGGCTTCGACGGGAACGAAGAGGGACGCTACATGTCGATGGCCAAATTCATGGTCGAAAAGCTCGGGCGCTTTGAGGAGTTCAGGGACAGATCCCTGAACGCTCACGCCAACACGGTGTCGACTTATCGCGAGATGCTGCAGAAATATGCCGAAATCGAGGCCCGCCGCGGTTCGCCGGCATACAGGCGTGCCGGCCAGTTGCTCAACGCCGACGAGCTCATCGAGCTCCTCAAGCTCCGGTAGCGAATGGTGCAGAGTCGCTGGCCACGATAAGCTCGGGTCGGCGTGGAATCGTCAGTTTGCGGACCGTTCCAAAACTGCCTTTAGATTATTCAAAATGGCGCGCCGCATCTCCTCGGCGCCCAGGCCCACAACGTCGCCAAGCATGCGAACGGCCTCGTCCACGCCGCCCGGCGTGACGGGGGAACCATCTACCTCCACGAAGGGACCATCCGTCTCCGTGAGCAGCCGGTCGAGCGGCAAGGTCCCGAGGAGAGCCACTGACCGCTCGGACCTGAACATGGCCTGGTTGACGGAAAAATAGCACCCGAGAGCCGCAGCCCGCCGCGCGTCTGCGACCGATCCGCTGAACCAGTGCAGCACCACCTTGCCACTGCCCTTGGGAAGCAGCTCCTCGATGTGGTCGAGAACCTTCGACGCCGTGCGGACGCTATGCACGGAGAGGATCTTGTCCCCCGCCCTCTGGCAGGAGGTTAGAATACGCCTGAAGACGTCGACTTGACGATCGATCGAGCGGTAGTGTGCGGGGCTCGCATCGAGACCGACTTCGCCGACATACCTCGTCTCGGGCAACAGCGCCTCGAACAGGGGCAGTTCGGTCCAGCGCTGCTCGGCAAGATGCGGGTGAATGCCGAGCCCAATGCGCACAAACTCGGCGCCCTTTGCAAGGTTCATGTTCTGCCTGAACGCCTTCGGCGTCGTCGTCACCGCGAGCGTCGCCACCTTAGCCTCTTCGCAGGCTCTTATAGCCGCGGCCGGATCTGGATACAGGTCCAGGTGACAGTGGAAATCGACGAGGCGTGGTGCAGACATGCTCAGCTAGGCTTCGCCCTGACGGGTTCGAGGAAATGGGCCACTTCCTGCATCCCTCGCACGAAGACGTCAACATAGTCGTCAATCTCGGACGGCTCGTCGGTCAGCGGACCGGGGATGCGCGCGAGGGCCTTTGCGGCCCGCGGATTCCGCCGTAACCGCTCCGCCATCAGCTGAAACGACCTCACATGTTCGCCCTCGGCCTCGAGCGTATCGAGACGACGCGCCGCCAAATCCTTCACCACATAGGGTGTCGTATCCGACTCGTTCGCGTCCAGGCCGGCTGCCAGGGATGCTCTGCGGATCAGACAGGGGACGCACGTTCCGCAGTGCTGCGGTGGCAGGCCTCTGTAGCGGGCTTTCGCCGGCGAGGAACACGACATCGACGAGGGAATGGCCCGTCGCAACAGCGCCGGATCCTCGCAATCCCTGACCATCTGACCCTTGGTCAC
>NZ_RZOI01000497.1:0-4614 GCF_004022645.1 Mesorhizobium sp. M4A.F.Ca.ET.020.02.1.1
GGCCAAGCTCGCCATTTCCGGCGCCACCGTCGCCGTCTATATGGGCCGTTCGGTCGCGGCCGAAGTCGCCGGCCGGCTGATCGAGGCGGGCCTGTCGCCCGACACCGCGGTCGCCGTGGTCGAGAACGCCAGCCTCGGCAACCGTCGCCGCTTCCACGGCACGCTGGCCGACCTGCCGTCGCTGGAGGCCCGCGCCGATCTCACCGGCCCGGTCATGACCATCATCGGCGATGCGGTCGCCGGCGCCAATTTCGAACGTTCCGAGCCGCTCGCGGCACACAGGCATGAAGATACGGCCAGCGTAGCGGCCGAAGGAGTTGAACAATGAAAGTTCTGACCGCGAACAGGCTCACCGACGGCATCGCCGTCTGGTACGCCGATGGCGGCTGGGCGGAGACGGTCGGCGGTGCCGACCTCGCCCATGACAAGGCGGCGGAAGACCGGCTGGAAGCGATCGGCGCTGCCGCCTACGCCAACAACGAGGTGGTCGACGTCAACCTGATCGACGTCACGGTGGTCGACGGATTGGTCGAGCCGGTGCGGTTGCGCGAAAAGATCCGCGCCGCCGGGCCGACCATCCGCGAAGATCTCGGCAAGCAGGCGAGCCCGCAACCCGTGCGGGCGGCATAGACCAAACAGGCAATGCGGGCGGACGCGCCCTGAAAGACGAAGCATGTACCGTTACGATGAGTTCGACCACGATTTCGTTCAGGCCCGCGTCGCCGAGTTCAGCGACCAGGTGCAACGCCGGCTTGCCGGTGAGATCACCGAGGACCAGTTCCGGCCGCTCCGGCTGATGAACGGCGTCTATCTGCAGCTGCATGCCTATATGCTGCGCATCGCGGTGCCCTATGGCACGCTGAACAGCAAGCAGCTGCGCATGCTCGGCCACATCGCGCGCAAATACGACAAGGGCTACGGTCATTTCACGACCCGCCAGAACATACAGTTCAACTGGCCGGCGCTCTCCGACATTCCCGCGATCCTGGCCGATCTCGCCAGCGTCGAGATGCACGCCATCCAGACCAGCGGCAATTGCATCCGCAACGTCACCGCCGATCATTTCGCCGGTGCCGCCGCCGACGAGGTTGCCGATCCGCGCCCCTATGCCGAGATCCTGCGGCAATGGTCGTCGGTGCATCCGGAATTCTCGTTCCTGCCGCGCAAGTTCAAGATAGCGGTGACGGGTGCGGAGCGCGACCGCGCCGCCATCCAGACGCATGACATCGGCCTGCACCTGAAGAAGAACGCGGCCGGCGAGCTCGGCTTCGCCGTCTATGTCGGCGGCGGCCAGGGCCGCACGCCGATGGTGGCGCGGAAGATCCGCGACTTCCTGCCGGAAGCCGATCTTCTCTCCTACTGCACGGCGATTCTGCGCGTTTACAACCTCTATGGCCGCCGCGACAACAAGTACAAGGCGCGCATCAAGATCCTCGTCCACGAGACCGGCGTCGAGGAGATCACGCGCCAGGTCGAGGCCGAGTGGCAGGAGCTGAAGGACGCCGAGCTGAAGCTGCCGGAAGCCGACATCGGTGCCATCAACGCCTATTTCACGCCGCCGGGTCTGGCCGAGCGGCCGGAAGGCGACGCGGCAGTGAAGCTGGCGCGGCTCGATTCCAAGAATTTCTCGGAATGGCTCGACCAGAATGTGGTGACGCATCGCCATCCCGACTATGCGGCGGTGACGATCTCGCTGAAGGGCATCGGCGAGGTGCCTGGCGACGCCACCGACAGCCAGATGGAGGCGGTCGCCGACATCGCCGAGAAATACGCCTTCGACGAACTGCGCGTCAGCCATGAGCAGAACCTGATCCTGCCGCATGTGGCGCGCGCCGATCTGAAGGCCGTCTATGACGCGTTGGTCGACATCGGCCTGGCGACGGCCAACTCCAACCTGATCAGCGACATCATCTCATGCCCCGGCCTCGACTATTGCGCGCTGGCCACGGCCCGTTCCATTCCGGTGGCGCAGGAGATCTCGCAGCGCTTCGCTTCGCTGGAACGGCAGCGCGAGATCGGCGAGCTGAAGCTGAAGATCTCCGGCTGCATCAATGCCTGCGGCCATCATCATGTCGGCCACATCGGCATTCTCGGCGTCGAGAAGAAGGGCTCCGAGCTTTACCAGGTCACCCTCGGCGGCTCGGCCGACGAGAACACCTCCGTCGGCGAGATCATCGGCCGCGGCTTCTCGTCGGAAGAGATCACCGACGCCATCGAGCAGATCGTCGATACCTATCTCGGCCTTCGGCTCAGTCCCTCGGAACGTTTTATCGACGCCTACCGCAGAGTCGGTCCCGCGCCGTTCAAGGAGGCGCTCTATGCTGGCGA
Source organism: Mesorhizobium sp. M4A.F.Ca.ET.020.02.1.1 (assembly GCF_004022645.1). Lineage (NCBI taxonomy): Bacteria > Pseudomonadati > Pseudomonadota > Alphaproteobacteria > Hyphomicrobiales > Phyllobacteriaceae > Mesorhizobium > Mesorhizobium sp. M4A.F.Ca.ET.020.02.1.1. The sequence continues at coordinate 2,329 of NZ_RZOI01000497.1, forward strand.
AACCAAGGCCGCTTGACCGGGTCGTTGATGTCGAGGCCGGCGTCGCCGCCGAGGCGGCGGGGCTGGACGCGCTTTACGGCCACCTCAGCCCGATCGAGGTCATCGAGCGCTCGGCGAACGAGCTGTTTCGCGGCGGCATCGCCGCCGTTTCCTCCTTCGGCGCCGATTCCGCCGTGCTGCTGCACATGATCGCCAAGGTCGACCGCGCGCTGCCGGTGATCTTCCTCGACACCGGCAAGCATTTCGAGGAAACGCTCGGCTATCGCGATGCGCTGGTCGCCGATTTCGGCTTCACCGACGTCAGGGTGATCAAGCCGGAAGAGGCCGCGCTCGAACGCGTCGATCCGACCGGCAGGCTGCACGAGACCAACACCGACGCCTGCTGCAACGTGCGCAAGGTCGAGCCGATGGCACGCGGCGTCGAGCCGTTCCGCGCCTGGTTCACCGGGCGCAAGCGCTTCCAGGCCTCGACGCGCGCGGCGCTTCCGGTCTTCGAGGCGGTCGGCTCGCGCATCCGCATTAATCCGCTGGCGCACTGGACGACTTCGGACCAGGCCGACTACATGCGCGCGCACGCGCTGCGCGAAAATCCGCTGGTCGCCTATGGCTATCTGTCGATCGGGTGCTTCCCGTGCACGCAGCCGGTACAGCCGGGCGAGGACGCGCGCAGCGGCCGCTGGGCCGGGCACGCCAAGACAGAGTGCGGCATCCACCTTTCCGGCCTGGAGAAGTCGCTGACCGACGCATCCCTTTAGGCTATGTTGATATTCAGGTGAGGCTGGCCCGCAATCGTCGGTGTCCTGCAGTGCTCACGCACCATGGGACGCTCCGCTCGGGCTCGGCCTGCCCTGAAACGCGACACATCCTTTGATTTTTGGATTTTGGGAATTTTGATGACTGAGCCGACCAAATCGGAAACCCGCCTCTGGACCCCGAACGGTTTCCGCGAGGACGAGTGGATCCAGGCCGAGAGCGCCGAGGCACTCGCCGGCAACGGCCGCTTCATCCTGCCGCTGCAGGCGTTCCTGGGGCTCGACCTTGAGGTGCGCAAGTCGGCCAGGGAACGCATCGGGGTGCTGCTGCAGCCCGGCGACGAGCTCGACAAGATCGTCGGCCTGCTCGACCAGCTGTCGCTGGTGGCGCTGGCCTTCCCGGCGTTCAATGACGGCCGCTCCTTCTCCAAGGGCGAATTGCTGCGCAGCCGCCATCATTTCGAGGGCGCGGTCCGCGCTACCGGCCAGGTGCTGGTCGACCAGCTGCCGCATATGCTGCGGGTCGGTTTCGACGAGTTCGAAATCTCGAATCCGGTGCTCTTGAAGCGACTTGAGGAAGGCCATACCGGCGGGCTGGGGCTCTATTACCAGCCGACCGCTGAGCCGGAGGCCAAGGGGCCGAAATATTCCTGGCGGCGCAAACGCGCGGGCTGACCCTGCGGTAACTCGTCGACGTCTTTACAACGCGCGCAAGCAGGCTTTCTCTGACCGCACGGACGGAAATATCCGCCGGGAGGAGACCATGCGCTACGACTATGTCATCGCCGGCGGCGGTTCCGCCGGCTGCACGCTTGCCGCCAGGCTTTCCGAGGATGCATCGAAGACGGTCTGCCTGATCGAAGCGGGCGGCGACGGCAAGGATCTCTTGATCCGCGCGCCGGCCGGCATCATCGCCCTGCTGCCGGGCCGGCCGAAGATCAACAATTGGGGCTTCGAGACGGTGCCGCAGGAAGGGCTTGGCGGCCGCAAGGGCTACCAGCCGCGCGGCAAGGCGCTGGGCGGCTCAAGCGCCATCAACGCCATGCTCTACACGCGCGGCCACGCTCGCGACTATGACGAATGGGCCGATCTCGGCTGCGACGGCTGGTCGTGGAGCGAGGTGCTGCCCTATTTCCGGCGCGCCGAAGGCAACCAGCGCGGCACTGATGCGCTGCACGGCGGCGACGGACCGCTCAGGGTGGCCGAGCAGCAGGAGCCGCGTTCGATCTCGAAAGCCTTCGTCGAGGCCTGCGGCGAAAACCAAATCCGCCGTAACGACGATTTCAACGGACCCGAGCAGGAAGGAGCGGGGCTCTACCAGGTCACGCAATTCTGGGGCGAGCGCCGCAATGGCGAGCGCTGCTCGGCTGCGGCCGCCTATCTGCATTCCGCGATGGGCCGGCCGAACCTCACCGTCATCACCGGCGCGCAGGCGACCGACGTGGTGCTCGACGGCAAGCGCGCGACGGGCGTGCGCTATCGTGCCGGCAAGAGCGAAGCCGTGGCTGAAGCCAGGCGCGAGGTCATCCTGTGC
>NZ_RZOI01000498.1:0-4609 GCF_004022645.1 Mesorhizobium sp. M4A.F.Ca.ET.020.02.1.1
CCCAGCGATTGTGCTGCCGGAGAAGCCCGTGGGGCGCCAGCGCTGGCTTACGCGGGCCGAGGCCGAGCGTTTGATCCTGGCGGCCTGGCGCATGAGGCAGACATGGAAAGGCGTCGCCAGCGACCGCCGGACGGGCCAGCACGTCGCCCGGTTCACTCTGGTTGCTCTCTACACCGGCACGCGCTCCGGCGCTGTCTGTGAGGCCGCTATTCGCCCGACGCCGGGTCAAGCCTTCGTCGACCTCGCTCGCGGCGTGTTCTATCGCCGCGCGGAAGGCGGGCGCGAGACGAAGAAACGCCGGCCGCCCGTGAGCTCCCAGACCGCCTGCTCGCTCATATCCGCCGTTGGGCCGCGACACCCGTCAAAGTCAAGACGAAGGCGCGAGGGAAGAGCAAAACAATCGGCCGGATGATCGCGCACGACTACGTCGTCGAATGGCAAGGCCACCCCGTCGGCTCCGTGCGCAAGGCGTTCGAAACCGCGTGCGAGATCGCCGGCCTTGGCTGGTATGACGAAGATGGCAAGTTCCAAACCGACGTAAGCCCCACGTCCTTCGTCACACCGTCGCGACACGGCTCATGCAGAACGGGGAAAGCCTATCCAACGCGGCCGATTATCTCGGCATGACGGAGGCGGTTCTCCGCTCGACCTACTATCACCACCACCCCGATTTTCAGGCCGAGGCGGCGGAGCGGATCACGGCCAAAGCGCCGGCCCTGAAGGTCAAGAGCAACGTCATGCGGCTCCGCTAGAACGGGTCGCGACCTCCTACCGGAAACGTCGGAATGAATGTGGAACGAAGGGTTGAACGGAATCGGGTTGCGGGCTAGAAGCCTTGAAATCAGGTCACGGAGTGTAGCGCAGTCTGGTAGCGCACATCGTTCGGGACGATGGGGTCGCAGGTTCAAATCCTGCCACTCCGACCAGAAAAACAAGCACTTGGGTGCTTGCTCCCGAAATCACCCATCCGCGCCTCAAATCGAGCGGAACGGCTTCTGGCCTTCCATTGTGCTCGACAACAGGCTCTCGCTTTGACCTAATGGCGCCCTACCCAAGTTCGACAGGCGTGCGGGATTGAGGAACGGCGAGCAGGTGAAAGTATGAAGTTCACGCCGACGGCAGCACTCCCGTTCACTTTGCTCGCTGTGCTGCCCGTTGCAGTTGGCTGCTCCTCGACCGTTGCTTCGATCAATCCGGGCAAATACGACCGAATGACCTGCCCGGAACTCAACGTCGCGCTCGGCGACACCGCCACCGATATCTCGCAAACCGCCATCGCACGCGGCAAGGTCGCCAACACCAGCGTGCCGAACTGGCTGCTGGGCGGCGAGCGTGTGAAAACGGTCGTGGCCAATCGCGAAACGGCCAAAATCGAACGACTGCAGCAACAGCAGCAGGCGATAGTCACGGCGCGAAAGCGTCAGTGCGCGTCCACGCAATGATTTGCCTCTGACAGGTGACGTTTCAGATCACGCGCTCATCCGGAAGCGCGCCGTATCGATCGCGGCGTTCATCAGTGTCTGGGTGTAGCCGGCCTGCGGATTGCTGAAGATCGCCTCCGTCGGCCCTTCCTCGACGATCTTGCCCTGCTTCATGACGATGATGTAGTCGGCCATGGCGCGGACCACGGCGAGGTCGTGGCTGATGAACAGGTAGGACAGTTCGTGGTCGGCCTGCAGCTTGCGCAGCAGCTCCACGATCTGCTTCTGCACCGAGCGGTCGAGCGCCGAGGTCGGCTCGTCCAGCACCACCAGCTTCGGCTTCAGGATCATGGCACGGGCGATGGCGATGCGCTGGCGCTGGCCGCCGGAGAATTCGTGCGGATAGCGGTTGCGCGAATTGGGATCCAGCCCGACTTCGCGCAGCGCCTCGACCGCGCGCTGGTCGCGCTGCTTGCCGGTGAGCGACGGTTCGTGCACCAAAAGCCCTTCGGTGATCACCTGGCCGACGGTCATGCGCGGCGACAGCGAGCCGAACGGATCCTGGAAGACGAGCTGCAATTGCCGCCTGAGCGGCCGCATCGCCTGGCGATCGGCGTCGGAGATGTCGCGGTCGCCAAAACGTATGAGACCGTCGCTGGGCAGCAGCCTGAGCAGCGCGCGGCCGAGCGTCGACTTGCCGGAACCGGATTCACCGACGATGCCGATCGTCTGGTTGCGCTTCAGGCGGATCGAGATGTTGTCGACGGCGCGCAGCATCAGCGGCTCGCCGGCGAGGAAGCCGCCGCCGATCCTGAACACCACTTCGACATTCCTGCCCTCGAGCAGCACCGGGGCACCGGCCGGTGGTGGCGCCTTGGTGCCGGTCGGCTCGGCGGCCAGCAGCATCTTGGTGTAGGCGTGCTGCGGGTTGGCGAAGAGCGCTTCGGCCTCGCCCTCCTCCACCACCTCGCCCTGGCGCATGACGTAGACGCGGTCGGCGAAGCGCCTGACGATGCCGAGGTCGTGGGTGATGAAGACGATGGCCATGCCGAGCTTGCGCTGCAGCTCGGCGAGCAGCATCAGGATCTGCGCCTGGATGGTGACGTCGAGCGCCGTCGTCGGCTCGTCGGCGATTAGGATGTCGGGGTCGTTGGCTAAAGCCATGGCGATCATGACACGCTGGCGCTGACCGCCCGACATTTCGTGCGGATAGGATTTCATCCGCCGCTCGGGATCGGGAATGTGCACCAGCCTGAGCAGCTTCAGCGCCTCCTCGCGGGCCTCCGCGACACCCAGCCCGCGATGCCTGCGGATTGGCTCGATCAGCTGGTTGCCGATCGAATAGAGCGGATCGAGCGAAGTCATCGGCTCCTGGAAGATCATGCTGATCTTGCGGCCGCGCACCTTGTTGAGTTCGCTCTTGCTCATCGTCAAAAGGTTGCGGCCGCGATAGTCGACGGCGCCGGTCGCCTCGCCGTTGGAGGCGAGCAGGCTCATCGCCGCCATCATCGTCTGGCTCTTGCCTGAACCGGATTCGCCGACCACCGCGACGGTCTCGCCGGCCTTGACGTTGATGTTGATGCCCTTCACCGCCTCAACGGCACCGTCGAGGGTGCGGAAGCGGACGCGAAGGTCCTTGACGTCGAGGATCGTTTCGGCAGCGGCCATCTCAGCGGTCCTTGGGGTCGAGCGCGTCGCGCAGGCCGTCGCCAACGAAATTCAGCGCGAACAATGTCGAGACGAGGAAGAAGGCCGGGAACAGAAGCAGCCAATTGGCGCTGCCGATGTTCTTGGCGCCTACCGAGATCAGCACACCCCAGCTGGTCATCGGCTCCTGCACGCCCAGACCGAGGAAGGACAGGAAGCTTTCCAGGATGATGACCTGCGGCACCAGCAGCGTCATGTAGATCACCACGGGGCCGAGCAGGTTGGGGATGACGTGGCGCATCAGGATGCCGCGCTGGCCGACACCCATGGCTTCGGCCGCCTGAACATATTCCTGCCGCCGGATCGACAGCGCCTGGCCGCGCACGATGCGTGCCATGTCGAGCCACAGCACGGCGCCCACGGCCAGGAACATCAGCACGAAGTTGCGGCCGAAGAACACCACCAGCATGATGACGAAGAAGATGAAGGGCAGCGAATAGAGCACGTCGACGATGCGCATCATCACCTCGTCGACCCTGCCGCCGGCAAAGCCGGCCGCGGCGCCGTAGAGCACGCCGATCACCACCGCCACGACGCCGGCAAGCAGGCCGATGGCCAGCGATATGCGCCCGGCCATCAGCGTGCGCGACAGCAGATCGCGGCCGGTGTTGTCGGTGCCAAACAGGAAATACTGCTGCTTGATCGACGCGCTCATCGTCGCTTCGAGACCATCCGGCGACTTGCTCTCGATCTTGGTGCCGTCGAAAGCGTCTGAGCGGTCGAGATAGCGGATGTTGCGGTCGTCGATCGGCTTGGTCGAGGTGACGGTGACGATGACGCGGCTGCCGTCCTGGTGCCATTCCTTGATGTCGACGCGCATCCGCTTGATGGCGTCGGTAAGCGCGGTCTGGATCATGTCAGGCTTCGGGTAGGCCGAAAGGCTCGGCGGCGTGCGCACATAGTCGCCGTAGATCGTGGTGTATTCGTGCGGCACCAGGGATGGGCCAAACACGCTGATCAGCGCAATGAAGGCAAGATAATAGAGGCTGAACATGGCGGCGCGGTTGGCCTTGAGGCGCGCCCAGGCATCGCCCCAGAGCGAGCGGCCAACGACGGCCGGGGCCGGGGCTGCGATATCAGTCATAGCGCACCCTTGGGTCGACGACCGCGTACATGACATCGACGATCAGGTTGAAGACGATGGTGAAGATGGCGATCACCACCACCGTTCCCATGACCAGCGTGTAGTCGCGGTTCAGAGCGGCATCGACGAAGTAGCGGCCGACGCCTGGAATGGAAAAGATGGTCTCGACGATGACGGAGCCGGTGAGCAGCGCCGCCGCCGCCGGGCCGGTGAAGGAGACGATCGGCAGGATCGCGCCGCGCAGCGCATGCTTGACCACCACCGACCAGTCGGACAGGCCGAGCGCGCGGGCGGTGCGGATGTGATGGGACCGCAAGCTCTCGATCATCGAGCCGCGCATCAGCCGGGCGACGATCGCGATCTGCGGCAGCGCCAGTGTCAGCACCGGGCCTGTCTC
>NZ_RZOI01000499.1:0-4593 GCF_004022645.1 Mesorhizobium sp. M4A.F.Ca.ET.020.02.1.1
CACCCGAAGCCGGCGCCAGCGACGAGACCGTGCCTTCGAAACTCTGGCCGTCGATCGCGTCGACCGTGATGCGGACCTTCTCGCCGGCCACCAGATGGCCGAGCTGCGTCTCCTTGAAGTTGCCGACGATGTAGAGCTTGTCCATCGGCACGACGACGGCGAGCTTCTGGCCGGGGCTGACGAGGTCGCCCTGCTCGACCGAGCGGTTGCCGACGACGCCGTCATAGGGCGCCTTGAGGACCGTGAAGGACAGATCGCGCGCGGCCTTGTCGCGGCCGAGCTGCAGCGAAGCCAGGGTGCTTGCCGACTCCGCGCGCTGCGCCTCGAGCACCCCAATATTGGCTTGGGCAGCGGCGATCTGCGCATCGGCGCCGACGAGCGCCGCCTTGGCCTGGTCGAGCGCTGTCTGCGCGTCGTCGAGCTGCGCCTGCGTGCCGACATGGGTCCTGAGCAGCTGCGCCGCGCGGTCCTGGGCGCGCGCCGCATTGTCGGCCGCGGCCTGGTCGGCCACCTTCTGCGCCTGCGCCTGCTGCAGCGAGGCCTGGGCTGCCTTGGTCTGCGCGTCGATGCGGTCGAGCGTCTTCGCCAAAGTGGCGATCTGCGCCTCGGCCTGGGCAACAGCTATCTTGTAGTCGCCGTCGTCGATGGTCAGCAGCGGATCGCCGGCCTTGACCTGTTGGTTCTCGCTCACCAGGACCTTGTCGACATAGCCGGAAATCTTCGGCGACACGAACGACATGTCGGCCTGGACATAGGCGTCGTCGGTTGAGATCATGAAGCGGCCGTCGGTCCAGTAGTCGTAGCCGTACCAGCCGGCGGCGCCGAGCAGCCCAAGCCCGATGATGGGCAGAAGCAGCGAGCGCACCGAACGCTTCTTCTTGGCGGGCGCCTCGGCAGGGGTCACGGTGGCGGGCTGCGGAAACGCTTCCGGCGCTTCGGTCGATGGTTGGACCTTGGCGTTGGGAAACGTGCGGACTTCGGCGGTGGCGGGCGCGTTCGAGGACATGATATCTCTCAGCAGGTCTATATGAGGAAATTCTGTTATACTGAACCGTTCGGTTCGATACGGAGATTGACTTAGCGCTAAAACAGGCCCATATCAAGAGGCAATCGAACCGGTTGGTTCGAATTATTCTGCGAGGTGTGACTTTTATGGCCGAAACAGTGTCCGACCCCGGCACGGACCAGTGCGACGTGCTGGACAGCCTGCGTCGAGGCCGCCCGGCGGCTGGGCAGGATCCGGTCAAGCGCAGCCAGATTATCGAGGGCGCGCGCCGTGTCTTCATCGACAAGGGCTTCGAGGCCGCCTCGATGAATGACATAACCCGAGAGGCCGGTGTCTCCAAAGGCACCATCTATGTCTACTTCGCCAACAAGGAAGAGCTGTTCGAGGCGCTGATCGAGGAAGAGCGCGGCACAATCTTCAAGAACATGTACGATATGCTCGACCGCTCCGGCGACCTGCGCGAGACGCTGGTCAAGTTCGGCAAGGTGCTGTCGCTCAAGATCACCTCGGCCAAGGTCATCCAGGCGCAGCGCACGGTGATCGGCGCGGCGGACAGGATACCCGACATGGGCGCGCGGTTTTACGAGCGCGGCCCGAAACGCGGCCATGACAAGGTCATGGCCTTCCTCAATGCCGCCATCGAACGCGGCCTGCTGCAGATCGACGATGTCGATCTTGCGGCCTATCAGTTCACTGAACTTTGCCTGGCCGGATTTTTCCGCCAGTGCATATTCTCCTACCGCACCAAGGCCCCCAGCCAGGATGAGATCGACCATGTCGTCAGGTCGGGCGTCAGCATGTTCCTGAAGGCCTACGGCACCGAAAGGCTCGCGGCCGAGGAGCAGGCGGCGCAGTCGGCGTGAAAACCTGAAGCGCGCGGAGCGATTGCGAAGGATCGCGACGTGCCTTGACGTCGCGACGCAGATTCGTAACCAGCCCCGATGTCCGCGGGGCACGTCCTTCCTCCCGCTTAAATCGACCGTCGATCGCCCCTTTTGCCGAGCCCTCCGGAAGGGCTTGTTAACCATCGGTTCCTATGTCTCGGGACACGTTTGTTCGACGAATCTCGAGTGTGACATCCATGCGTTTCTCCCGTGCCAATCCTTCCGGCGCTTCCGCCCATGGCGACAACGTTGACAGTCATCCGGAAGATGCCCGGCAGCAAGGCGCGGCCGCGCCGCCGCAGCGGCAAACGGGGCAGGTCGTCACGCTGCGAGCCTCCGTTGAGGGCGAATCGAATGCCGCCGCCTCGTTGGATTCTGAGGGTGGCGAGTTCGGCCGCCCGGCCTGGCAGCAATATTTCTTTCTCGCGCCCAATGTGCGCTTTACCCGCACGCCGGATTCCGACAAGCGGCCTGCAGCGCAGCCGGATGATGAAGCGCCGGCCAAGGCGATGCCTTCCCGCGGCGATTCCTTCCGCCCCGCGCCGTCGGCCCCCCAGCCGGCCACTCCGGCCGGGAAAATTTCCGCCCTGGTCTCCACTGCTTCGGCCAGATCGCCGCAGGCCATCGTCAAGCCGACGCAGGCCGTTGCCGCGCCGCCGCGGGCGGTCGCCACTCCGGCGCAAAAGGCGCAGCCGCCGAAATTCCGCTGGTCCTATCTTTCCGATGATGCCTTTTTCGAGTTCAGCATGCCCCTGCTCGCCGAGCGCCTGGCGCGGGCTCGCCTGAACGAATCGTCGCCACCGCCCGCCTCGGCGCCCGTGCAACCTCCGGCGCGACCGACCCAGTCCGGCTCCGCCTCCCCGGGCGAGGCAATTTCGTTCTACCGCGTCATCGAATGGCGTTCGAACGGGCCGGCGCCAAGCCCTGCCCCAACGACAGCGCTGGCCGGCACGCCCGCCGCCCGGCCCGCTCCGCTGGACACCGAGCCTCGGGCGCCTGCGGCGGAGCCCGCCGCGCCGAGTTCCGTTCCAAAAGGCGCCCGGACCGCGAAGCGCGCGCCGTCTCTGCCCGCCGCCGGCAAGGTGGTGCCGTCGACCGCCCCGTCCGGCTACGAGCTTCCGTCCGAGGAACTGCTGCAAATGCCGCCGGAGGGCCAGGGCTTCTACATGTCGCAGGAGCGGATGGAACAGAACGCCGACCTGCTCGAAAGCGTGCTGGAGGATTTCGGCGTCAAGGGCGAGATCATCCATGTCCGGCCGGGTCCGGTCGTCACTCTCTACGAGTTCGAGCCGGCGCCTGGCGTGAAGTCCAGCCGCGTCATCGGCCTGGCCGACGACATCGCCCGCTCCATGTCGGCGATCTCGGCGCGCGTCGCCGTCGTGCCCGGCCGCAACGTCATCGGCATCGAACTGCCTAACGAGACGCGCGAGACGGTCTATTTCCGCGAACTGATCGAATCGGCCGGCTTCCGCAACACGTCCTGCAGACTGGCGCTCGGCCTCGGCAAGACGATCGGCGGCGAGCCGGTCATCGCCGACCTGGCCAAGATGCCCCATCTGCTGGTCGCGGGCACCACCGGCTCCGGCAAATCGGTCGCCATCAACACCATGATCCTGTCGTTGCTCTACCGGATGAAGCCGGAGGAATGCCGCCTCATAATGGTCGACCCAAAAATGCTGGAACTGTCCGTCTATGACGGCATCCCGCATCTGCTCACGCCCGTCGTCACCGATTCCAAGAAGGCCGTCACGGCGCTGAAATGGGCAGTGCGCGAGATGGAGGACCGCTATCGCAAGATGGCGCGCCTCGGCGTGCGCAACATCGACGGCTACAACCAGCGCGCCGCCACCGCCCGCGACAATGGCGAGGTCGTTGTCATGCAGGCGCAGGTCGGCTTCGAGAAGGGCACCGGCGAGCCGCTGTTCGAGGAACGGGAAATCGACCTGGCGCCGATGCCCTACATCGTCATCATCGTCGACGAGATGGCCGACCTGATGATGGTGGCCGGCAAGGAGATCGAGGGCGCCATCCAGCGGCTGGCGCAGATGGCGCGCGCCGCCGGCATCCACTTGATCATGGCCACGCAGCGCCCCTCGGTCGACGTCATCACCGGCACCATCAAGGCCAATTTCCCCACCCGCATCTCTTTCCAGGTGACGTCGAAGATCGACAGCCGCACCATCCTGGGCGAGCAGGGCGCCGAGCAGTTGCTCGGCCAGGGCGACATGCTGCATATGGCCGGTGGTGGGCGCATTGTCCGCGTGCATGGCCCCTTCGTCTCCGACATGGAGGTCGAGCACGTCGTGGCGCATCTGAAGGCGCAGGGGCGTCCGGAATATCTCGAAACGGTCACCGCCGACGAGGAGGCGGAAGAAGAGGCGGCCGACGCGGGTCCCGTCTTCGACAAGGGCGCGATGGCCGAAGAGGATGGCGACGCCCTCTACGAGGAAGCCATCAAAGTGGTCAAGCGCGACAAGAAATGCTCGACCTCCTACATCCAGCGCCGCCTCGGCATCGGCTACAATCGCGCCGCATCGCTGGTCGAACGCATGGAGAAGGAGGGCCTGGTCGGCACGCCCAACCACGTCGGCAAGCGTGAAATCCTGGCCGGCCGGCGGGACCACGCGCCGGAGCGCGACGAGACGGATTGACGAGGATCGGGGATGGGGCCGGGCGATACGCCGGTCTTGTTTGACCGGACGC
>NZ_RZOI01000049.1:0-17788 GCF_004022645.1 Mesorhizobium sp. M4A.F.Ca.ET.020.02.1.1
GGTCTGGCGACGGGCGTCGCAATCGGCGTCTGGATTGCAGCTGGTAGGGTGCTGGCCGGCTAGGTCAAGATATAGCGCTCCGGACGGCGCTGTGGTTCATGGTTGTTACGGGTGGGGAGTAGCAACCATGACCTCAACGATCTTTTGGCGCGAGAGGGGCCGGAATATCGGCCGGCCTCAGGCGGCTCTCGCCGATTTCAAGGTATCATCGGCTCTGCCGCGGACAATCAGATGCGAATTGCACATACAGCCTGCCCTCTAGATCGGATTTGGAAGGGGGGTGCAAAGCGGTTGGTGACTGGCCCTTTGAAATCGCCAAGAGCGAAATTGATAGTGGGGAAGCTCCGCGGCTGCGTTTCCATTTCTAGCACTTTGCCGCGCTGTTTCTCAGCTTGGCCGTATATTTCGAAGGCCGATGCGGCTCTGGCAGCCATTTCGTGTTAAGTCTAGATTCCTATACCGCGCCCCCTGCCAATGCCGTGGTTGAGCGCGAGTTCCAAACCCAGACGGCGGCCGGATTCGACCTGAATGCCAAGCGCCTTCTTGTGATTGGCAAGCAGGGATTCAAGCTGCGGATCGCGTTCGAGGCTCTTGGCCATGTCGGACATGACCGAGCGCGTTGACTTGTAGCTGGCCATGTCGCCCGCCTGGTATTGGTCCTGGCTTGTCCCGTCGAGCTTCTGCCAGCGCTCTACGAAACGGCCGGCCCGGCGGGCCGGATCGGCTTCCGGTCCGGTACGAATTTCGGTTTCAAGTTGGAGAGCGAGCACGATGCGATTGACGCGACCGGTCCCCGCTTCGCGAACTAGCTCCGGATTCTTGATATAGGCCGCTTCGGCATCGCGCCAGCCATGAGGCCGAACCTTCTCGAAAGCGTCGCGCGCCTCTCTCAATTCCCGCATCTGCTGAGGAGTCCCCTGTCCGTCCGCATTTCCGGTGCGGATAACAGCGTCGAGCGCGCGCGCGTGACGCACAAGCGCCTTCGTGCGAGCGCTGCGCAACGCGGCTTCCGGGTCCACCGGCAAATCCGTTTCGCGCTGTGATCCCCTGGCGGAACCTTCTCTTCCAGGCGTGGGGCCGGCATCACCGTTTTGCCCTCCAACGTCTCCCCTTCCCGGCTGGTACCTACGGTCTTGCCCGGGCTCCGCGTCTGCGGGCGAGCGCAACCCATGGAGCAGCTCGCCGATCCTGTCGCGAAGCTTCTCAGGAACGATCCGGCGCACCATCTCGACCAGGCGCTGTCGGAAGGTGATGCCACGCCGTTCGGCATACGTTTGCGCCGGATCAATCTGGTCGTAATCCGACGCCATGTCCTTGGCGCGGTCGCGTGAGAGCGTCCGGACGAGGCGTTCGCGGGTCGCGAAGTCGTCGCTGCCGTAATGCAACTCCATCCTGTCGCGATGTCGCGACAGGGCAACGTAGCTGCCATGCGCATCCATGCCTGGCGTCGCCAGCACGTGCGTGCGGTCAACCGTCAAGCCCTGGGCCTTGTGAATGGTGGCGGCATAACCGTGGTCGATGTGGGCATAGTCTTTCAGGTCAAAGTGCACCGACCTGCCGTCGTCGGTTTGAACCGTCATCTTTTGGTCGCTGACCGCTTCAATTGCGCCGAGCGTGCCGTTCTTGACGCCAAGCCCGCGCTCGTTGCGCAGGAACATGACCCGGTCCCCGCTTGCGAAGTTTCTTGCACCGCGTTCAACGTCGACGTGAACCTCGTCGCTGAGATCTCCAGCAGCGCGCATACGCTCGCGCGCCGCCTGGTTGAGCGCACGCACTTCATCGTTCGTGTGGGTGAGAATGATCCGGCTCACCTCTGGTTCTGCCTGCCTGTCGCGATCCCAGCGTTCGACAAGAGCGCTGCGCGCCTTGTCCCGCGTCACTGCCTGGTGCACCATGCCTTGTGCGTCATAGGCACCAATCGCAGCGGCGATCCTGCCGGTTGCCAGATCGCGCGTCGCGTCACGCTGCCAGTCCTCGCGCTGCCGGCGCACCTGGCCGATTTCGACGCCGCCGTAGCGTTCATGGATTGAACGGAATGCGGCGCCGGCTTCGATCGCCTGCAATTGTTGGGGATCGCCGACAAGCACGACTTTCGCGCCAGCGTCCGCCGCATGGGAGAGCACGCGCTCCAACTGGCGGGTGCCGACCATGCCGGCCTCGTCGATCACCAGAACATCACGCGCAGTGAGCAGATCGCGGCCCTGTGCCCAGCTGTGCTCCATGCTGGCGATGGTTCGAGACGGGATGCCGGAACCGCTTTCGAGATTCTCGGCCGCGATACCGGAGAGTGCCGAGCCGCGAACTTCATAACCCGCTGCTCCCCATGCCTGCCGCGCGACGCCCAGCATGGCGCTCTTGCCGGTGCCGGCAAAACCGACAACGACACCAAGGCCATGCCCATCGGTGATGTGATCCAGCGCATCGTTCTGCTCACCTGTCAGAACTAGACTGCGCTGCCTGGCATGCGCCAGTGCCGCCTCGCGATGTCTGTCATTCACTGCATGACTCTCCTCCCCAGCCATGCGTTCCGCCGCGCGGTGAAGGCGCTGTTCAGTCTCGATCATTTGCCGGGTGGTGAATCGGTCTTCACCGCGTCCGTCCTTGCCGAGTTCGATCAGATCGGGCGCGTTGCTGATAGCTCGCGCAACCTCGTTGAATTGCTCGATTCCGTCGCTGTGCCGATGCGCGAACTTCGCAATATCCTTTCGGGTAAACGTCGACTGCTGATGCGTGATTGCATCGAGAGCCACGGATGGATCGGCAATGATGCGCGCGCCATTGTTGCGTGTGATCTCACGGTGCAGTTCGGCGCGATCGGCTTCGATGCCGGCGCCGCCAGTGCCGCCGCCCTCAATGCGTTGAGCCGGAGCACCAATCTGGGTTTGCGGCTCCAAGGCAATGCCCTGTGCTTCCAGACTGCGATGATCGATGCGGGCGTCGATATCGAGTTCGGCAAGGCGCTCATTGGCCAGCTCCGCCCATCGCTCGCGCCAGCGCTCGGCCATCTGGGTAGCGTTCCAGTCGCGCACCTTCGGGCCAAAGCCGTTCTCGTCCACGGATCGCATGGCGAGCATGACATGGGCGTGCGGTTTGGGACTGCCGTCCTCTGCCCTGTCCCAATGCACATTGAGGTCGGCGACCATACCTCGGCTGACAAACTCGGCTTGTACGAAGTCGCGCGCCAGTTCGATGCCTTGCGCCTGGCTCAGTTCGCGTGGGAGGGCAAATTCCACCTCGCGGGCAAGCTGCGCATCCTTCCTCACCTCGAACGCCTCGACATCGTTCCACAGCCGTTCGCGGTCGCTCCAGGCATCCGGCGCTTTCTCCGGCAGCAAGACCTCGGAATGGACGACGCCGCGCTTGGCCGAGAAGTCATGGCTTCGATCAATGCGCTCGTCACGTAGCCGCGACGCGGAGCGGTAGGCCGCAGACGCCACGGCGCTGGAGCCTGCCTTTCGGCCAATGACCTTGACGTGAAGATGATAGATCGCCATCGCGACCAGATCATTTGCACGTCCAAGCGCACGTCGGCACGACGTATAAGCGCGCCCTCCCTCGAAAAATTCTCGGGATGGACCAGCCCGTCCCGGGCTGTCCCGACAACCCTGAAGCCTTCCGGCAGATGCTCCCCTATCATTGCCGCATTGACGTCAGATGGAGACAAAGATGCGCAAACCACGTGACTTCGACGCGGAGCTGAAGGCGCTGGAAGAAAAGGCGCGCGCGCTCAAAACGAGGAAGGTACAGCAACTCGGTGAACTGGTGATCGCCACCGGGGCCGATCAACTCAGCACCGACGAACTGGCCGGCGCGCTGGTTGCCATCGCCGAAACAAATGAAGCCGCAAAGCGCGAGGCATGGGCCAAGCGTGGGGTGATGTTTTTCGAAAACAGGTCACGGCGAACTGCTCCGGCACCTACGCGCAACCTGCGTGTTGCTCCAGCGCAATCGGGTGGCTCAGAATCGCCGGCAAGCGGCTCTGGCTCGGCATGACATGCGCAACTGGCAGGTCGAGCGACGCCAGCGCACCCGACACCTGATCGAACTCGGCGGTCTCGTCGTCAAGGCAGGCATTGTTGAGCTGACAAATGACGATCGCGCCACCATCTACGGCGCGCTCCTCTCGCTCGCCGCCAAGCTGCAGAGCCATGAAGGCGAGCATGCGCGG
Source organism: Mesorhizobium sp. M4A.F.Ca.ET.020.02.1.1 (assembly GCF_004022645.1). Classification (NCBI taxonomy): domain Bacteria; kingdom Pseudomonadati; phylum Pseudomonadota; class Alphaproteobacteria; order Hyphomicrobiales; family Phyllobacteriaceae; genus Mesorhizobium; species Mesorhizobium sp. M4A.F.Ca.ET.020.02.1.1. The sequence continues at coordinate 4,169 of NZ_RZOI01000049.1, forward strand.
GCACTATGGGCCGCAAAGGGAAGTCGGGCGTTCGATGCAGAACGGCATGAAGAGCGAAAGGACCAGCGAACATAGCTATGGTTGGCGAGCGGCAGGCGGTGCAAAGCGGTCCAGTTGGTGACAGCGGTCCAACTGCTTTGATCCGAAATGCGTATTTCACACTGATGGCAGGCCAGCCGTTGGACGTGTTTTTAGATCGACATATAGCATTCAGAACGAGTACGTACTTATCCTAGCGGCTGAGAGGGCTGCGATGCCCTCGAAGGGCGTGCCCGATGTGTAGCTATTGATGGCGCTTCCGCGCAGCATCCTCAGAGGAAACCGAGGCTGTGTTTTTTCGACAACGACAACAGCTCTGCGCCTAATGTCATCCTTAAAGTTAGCCCGGCCCGGGCCGAAATCAGACATGGTTTGAACTGGATGGACCGTTCACCGGCAGCCCACGACGCCTCGGCGGCGTTCTGAAGGAGATGTCGAGCAAGATCCCGACGAGACCTCATTCCGATACTCCGTGTGAGGACCGGTCGCACCGAGAGAGTCTTAAGTGATGAATTACGCTAGACTGCTTTGTGAAGGGGTTGGATCATGGTTGCAGTTTGAACATGCATGTGGTCGGACGGAACTGTTCAGTGAAAAATACCTTAGCCAGCCTGTTGGGCAAATCTTGAGCGCTCGTTCTGGAAGCCGTGCAAGGGCCGAGTATCTGCATCCTGTTTTATCCGACCTTGCCAAAGGCCCAGGAAGGCGTCCGGAGATCGATTTTGTTGTCTGCGACCCCTATCCTGATATCGCGATTGCGGTCGAGTCTAAGTGGATCGGAAAAACGAAACCGAGCATCGACAAGATCCTCTGGGATCTAATTCGACTGGAGATGCTTGCTCATCATAGCAGAGCACGGTGTTTCTTTCTTGTAGGGGGTACACGCGCCGATCTGGATAACTATTTTAAGCATAAGCTTTTCTCGGGAATAGAGCCTGGGAGCCAGACCAAAGCCCTCCTTAGAACTGACGTCAATCGCGCCCACAAAACTGCTTTAGTGCCAACGGCAGAATTGAGAATTCCGATCCTGAAGAAGCTTTTTGAGGCATATCAGCATTTTGAGTTTCCCCACTACGTGATTTCACGTCGGAGCAATCCATTTCCATCAGAGGGGCCGGGAAACCGCTACCAAGTCTACGTTTGGGAAATCTCGTCGGCCACCAATCGAGAGACCTTTCGGCCAAAGAACTCTCGACACTATTCGCTCGATGGCTCTAGCCAGCGGGATTTTTATCGAGACCGGGCCAAGCGATCCGAATCGGAAACGGACGGCATAATTCCCTAGAAGGAAGCGTTGAAACACACAGAAATCGAGGTGCGGCTCAGCTGCTGCTTTTGGACAGGCTTAACTCCAAACGGGATCGTCTGTTCCCGGCACCAAACACGACAGGTGCGCTTCGCACCCGCATTCCCGCCATTCGAGCGAACGCCGATGGCGACCGAAAGGTGACGTAGAAATCACATGCTTCTCTAGGCGTACCCGGCGCGCCGTTTGTCTGCCGACTGCAAGCGCCGCATCATCCTTCTGAGAGCGGCAAAAGTGGAAGACCAAGCTCCTGCAAGAATGTGTTGTGCTTCGCTGTCGCTTCGCGAATTTGCTTCTCGATGTCGACCAAGTCTTCATGGGCTGCCACCAGATCGATTTCGAGTTCCTCCTCGGCGGTGCTGATGTAGCGGGAGATATTGAGGTTGTAACCTTCCTGGGCGATGCGCTCTATGCTGACACGCTTGGAGTAGCGGTCCTCCTCCTTCCGGAACTGGTACGTCTCGACGATCTTGTTGATGTGCTTCTCTGCAAGTTGGTTCTGACGCTTCCCCTTGTCATAATGCTCCGGTCCGGCCGCGTTGATGAACAGAACATCGTCGGGTTTCTTGCACTTCTTCAGAACAAGGATGCAGACTGGGATACCCGTCGAATAGAACAGGTTGGCGGGGAGTCCGATGACTGTGTCGATGTGACCGTCCTTCAGCAGCTTGGTTCGAATGCGTTCTTCCGCCCCGCCTCTGAACAGCACCCCGTGCGGGAGGATGATGGCCATCACACCCTCATCCTTCAGATAGTGGAAACCGTGCAGCAGGAAGGCAAAGTCCGCGGCCGACTTGGGCGCCAGTCCGTAGTTCTTGAACCGAACATCGTCGCCCATCGCCTCGGTCGGTTCCCAGCGCAAGCTAAAGGGCGGGTTGGCCACGATGGCATCGAAGGAGGGCTTCTTGGCGGGATTCAACTCGCGGAGGATGTCCCAGTCATTTGTCAGCGTGTCGCCGTGGTAGATTTCGAATTCAGTGTCTTTTACGCCGTGCAGCAGCATGTTCATGCGCGCGAGGTTGTAGGTGGTAATGTTCTTTTCCTGCCCATAGATTCTGCCGATGCCGTGCGGCCCCATGCGCTTGCGCACATTCAGCAGCAGCGAGCCAGACCCGCACGCGAAATCGAGTACGCTGGCGAGCCGTTCTTTCTTTCCGGTTGCAGGCTCCTGGCTGTCGAGCGTCACGATAGCGGAAAGGATGTCTGACACCTGCTGCGGGGTATAGAATTCGCCCGCCTTCTTCCCGGAGCCGGCGGCGAATTGGCCGATCAGATATTCGTAGGCGTCGCCCAACGCATCCACATCCGAGGAGAAGTCGGCAAGCCCTTTGGCGATCTCGGTGATGATGGCGCAGAGTTTGGCGTTGCGATCAGCGTATGTCCGGCCGAGCTTGTCAGAACCAAGATTGATTTCCGAGAACAGGCCACCGAACGTGCTCTGGAACGACTCGTTTTCGATGTATTTGAAGCCCGCCTGCAGGGTGTTCAATAGTTCGTCGCTCTGTGTGCGCGCCATATGGGCGATGCTGGTCCAGAGGTGTTCCGGCTTGATTAGGTAGTGCGCCTTGAGGCGCATCTGCTTTTCAAAAGCCGCGACATCATCGGGGTTCTCCGCGTACCAAACAGACAGGGGCGAGCGCCCACCGTTGCCGATCGCGTTGGGGTCTGGGTAGTCGCGCCCGAGCTCCTTTTTCGCGGCCATCTCGTAATTGTCAGAGAGGTAGCGCAGGAAGAGGAACGACAGCATGTAGTCGCGGAAATCGTCCGCATTCATCGCGCCGCGAAGCGTATCGGCGATGTTCCAGAGCGTTTTGCCCAGTTGCTTTTTGTTTTGGTCGTTCATTGTGCGGGTGCTTCCTCAGGGGCGGGCGCGGGCGCCAGAGCTGCGGGCTGGGCCGGAACAAATCCCGGCAGGGCGAACTCAAAGCGGGTGATGAATTCGCGCAGGATTCGGCGGAAAAGTTCCTTGTTATCCTCGCCCATTTCAGTCGGTTCATGGATGGCATATGCGCCGTGGCTCAGAAGGTTAAGCGCACGGTTGAACAGTGCTCTGTCTTCATCGTTGTCGAGCGCCTTCAGGCAGAAGGCTATGCTCGGGTACCCGAAGAAAGATGCCGTCTTCTCCATGACACTGCGCAGCGCGTTGAAGTGGAAGGTGTAGAGCTTCCCCTTCTTCGGATCAGCCGCACGCTGCAATTCGGCGAGCGTCGCCACATGGTGAAAGAAGGGCGTGTCTTCCGTTGCCTGGAGCGTGTAGGTGCCATCGCCGCCCGGGCGGTGCAGAAAATAGCGCCGATGGTCGACCGAAGGCGCGTCATCAACCTTTCTGCCGACTTCGTTGCACATGACGTTGAAGAACAGCGCATGGTGTGAGGAGAAGATCACCTTGATCGGGGCGGACGCACCGTTCGCATTCTTTCGCTGGGCGGCCCGGCGGAGGAGTTTGGCCAGGTCGCAGGCAACCGAAATCGCGTTGTTGTCATCCAGCGACGAGATCGGGTCGTCGAGATAAAGGTACTTCTTCCCCTGATAGGATTCATGCCCATCCAGCATCCGTTCGCAGATGGCCATGAAGATGCACCAGATGAAGATGTTCTGTTCGCCCCGTGACACCTTGATGTTGCTCTGATCCCCCTTTCGAAAGCTCACGAAATCGGGCTTGGAGACTGTATCCTTGCCCTGCGGAACTTCCTTGTAGGTGAAATCGAAATCGAAGTCTGCGTATCGAGAAAGATATCGGGCAATCGTTTCGTCCAAAGCGAGTTCGGTCATCGCGTTGAAGAAGGACGACTTCTCGTTCAGTTGAAGGCGACGCACGCTGTCGCCCTCAAGGTCGTTTTCCCAAACGAACAAATCCTCGGTGAAGGCGTTGAAATAGAGCGTGTCGGGCGTGCCGGTCAGGTTCTTCTTGGTCTTGCGCTTCCCGGCATCCTTGAACTCCATCGACAGACGTGTCTTGCCGGTGCGGTTATAGGCGTAAATCAGGACCAGCGAGAGTGGCTTCGTCGGGTTGTTCAGATCGTCGCGAAGCCTCGCCACCAGAGTCTTCAGGTACTTGTAGGTGCTCATGCATCATGCTCCGCGACCATGGGGAAAAGCTGCTGCATCAGCCCCTTCTTGTGGAGCTTGAGTGTGTCGAGCTTTCGGCTCTCGGCGGCGATGAGGTCATCGAGGGAGGTAAGGCAGTCGGCGATGCGTTTTTGCTCGGGCTCTTTAGGAAGCGGAATCGGAATGCTTTCGAGTTTCGCCTTGTTGAGCTTTGGCTGGGCCATTCCCGTTATGAAGTCGTCTAGTTTGATCGAGTTCAGATAGACCTCGACAAACTTCTGAGTGAACCCATGCTTGAATCGAAGGACGTGCGCATGGTTGTTTACCCATGTCTTTCCAAAAATAGCGAAAGCGATCGGGTAGGTTCGAGCGAGAAGATTTGCGCCGTCCTCCGAGACGCAAAGGAGATCTTCGTCAAAAATATAGCCTTCAACATAGTCAACGATCCCTGATGCCCCATAGTAGGGAACGTTTCCAGCGACGCGGGCGCCTGAAGTTATCGGAACGCGCTTATTATCGAGGTTCTCGCCGACTCTCCCGAGCGGCTTCACCGACCACTCCCCCGCCCCCTCGAACTCGGGGAAGCGTAGGCGTGGTTGGGTTTCGCGTTCCTGGGGGAAAAGCTGCTGCATCAGGCCCTTTTTGTGGGCCCTCAGCGCCTCCACCTTCCGCCCCTGCGCAGCAATCAGCGCGTCCACCGTGTCCAGACAGTCGGCGATCTTTTGTTGTTCTGCGACTGTCGGCAGCGGGGTGCGCCACTCGCAAAGCTTACTGAAATACAATCTGGTTCGGGTGCCGCCCGCCTTCTCTGAGAACGCGAAACGCTTGAACTCTTCACCCTCATTCAGCAATTCGAGCAGAAACTTGGAATCAAGACCGACTACGTCAAAAACTGGATATTCTTTGCTCACGGCGATTTCGCCGCCGGTACTATTGATGTTGAACTTGAATGAGCCATCGTCGCTCATGTGGCGATAAACGAAGCAACCGGGCGGCACCACGCCATAGTCATTATTGTTCTGAAGGACCCTTCCGTCGAAATATGTGTCTTGGCGCCGCAGCCCCTCTCTAGTTGAGCTAAAGATCGGCAGTGTGGTGTTTGATGGAACTCGGCCGCTAGTATCCCTCAAAAAGGGGGCCAAACGCTTATTGTTCCATCCAGCTGCTTCCCGAAACTCCGGAAACCGCAGCTTCGGCACCAGCGCAGCCGCACCGCCCGTCTTGGCAGACGATTGCCCCTTACTGCTCATATGCGCTGAGCCCCGAGATTTCACGGCCACCGGCACGCTTGAGGAGCAGCGGCATCAGGTCGGCCATCAGGTCCAGCTCTTTCACCCGCCGCGCCTTCCAATTCAGGCCCAGGGGGTCCATCAGGTCGGTCAGCGCCTCGCCATCAAAGATCATCCGTTGCAGGATGGTGTCGACAAAGCCTTGCAGCGCCTCTGTGGCCAGCCCGTGCTTGCCCGCGATGCCCGCCAGTTCCGCCGCGTTCTTTTCCGCCTTGAAGCGGCCGTAGCCGTCGCGGATGGCCTTTTCGCTTAAGCCCTCGCCAGCCTTCAGCGTGTTGATATAGGCGGCGATATCCTCGCGCTCGTCCATGAACTTGGCATCGGATTGGATCAGGCCAATCAGCTCCTCGCGGCTCATCTTCTGCTTGCCGGGGGTCGCCTCGGAATAGCGGGCGATCAGGCCCATAATGTAGTCGTAGTCGATGACGGCCGAAGCGAAGAGGACGAACTCGAAATCAAGCTGGTTCGCTTCCTGTGTCGGCTTGTCCGCGCCCTTGCCCTGCTGAGCACGGAGGCGCTGGGCTGTTTCCAGATAGGCGCCGCGGAAGCCAAGGAGGTTGTCGCGCGGCAGGACCTGTTCGATCGCTGCGGCATTTTCAGGGGTCAAGTCTGTGTACTGGTCAAGCTGGGTCTTGAGCCGCTGAACCTCCTTGAAATGCTCGATGAACGCTGCGCGGGCGGCGTCGCCTTTGAGGTTCGGCACGGCATCGGGGGCGCTGTCGAGGCCCTGCGACTTCATGAAGGCGTCGAGCTTCTGCACTGCGACTTCCAGTTTCTGGATGACCACAGGGGCCTTATCCACCAGCCAGATTTCACGGGCCTTTTCGGCAGCTGCCTCACCGGAGAAGAGGGCGATGGCAGTATCGACGGCCGCCTGCTGCTGGCGGAAGTCGAGGATGTTGCCGTAGGGTTTGGTGGCGTTCAGCACCCGGTTCGTGCGCGAGAAAGCCTGGATCAAGCCGTGATGCTTCAGGTTCTTGTCGACGTAGAGTGTGTTCAGGAACTTGGAGTCAAAGCCCGTCAGCAGCATGTCGACGACAATCGTGATGTCGATCTTGTGGTGCTGCTGATTGGGGTAGGCTTTCCGCAGGTCGGCTTCGGGCCACTGCTGGTCTTTTATGCGCTTCTGCACGTCCTGATAATACAGGTCGAATTCCCCAACCTTGTGGCTGGTGCCGTAGTGGGCGTTGTAGTCCGCGAGGATGGTCTTCAGGGCCTCCTTCTTCTTCTCCGGCTCGACAGCGTTGTCTTCCTTCTCCTGCGGCAAGTCTTCCTGGATCTGCTTCACATCAGGATCGCCTTCGGCAGGCGGGGAGAAGACGCAGACGATGCTCAGCGGCTGGAACCCGGGATCGGCGGCCAGCTTCTCGACCTGCATGGTCTTGAAAAGCGCATGATACTCGATCGCGTCATTGATCGACGAGGTGGCAAGCAAAGCGTTGAACCGACGCTGGCCGGTGGCCGCGTCATGCTTGGACAGTATCGCCTCAATCACCGCCCGCTTGGCTGGAGCTTCGCCCGGCTTGGGCAGGGCTTTGCCCTGTGGCTTGAAGTAATCGACATGGAACCGAAGGACGTTTCCGTCCTCGATGGCATGGGTGATCGTGTAGGTGTGAAGGCGCTGCTGGAAGAGGTCTTCCGTCGTCTTCATGCTAGCTTGGGTGTCCTCGACCTTCTGCTGGGTGGCGTTCTGATCGAAGATGGGCGTTCCGGTGAAACCGAAGAGCTGTGCCTGTGGGAAAAATTCCTTGATTGCCTTGTGGTTCTCGCCGAACTGCGATCGGTGGCATTCGTCGAAGATGAAGGCGATGCGCTTATCTCGGAGCGGTTCCAGCTGTTCCTTGAAACTCTTCTTGCCGTCCTTCTTCTTCTGCTTGTTGCGCTTGCTGTTTTCGTCAAGGGCCAGGCCCAGCTTCTGGATCGTGCAGACGATGACCTTGTCGGTGTAGTCGTCCGAAAGGAGGCGACGAACGAGGGAAGCGGTGTTGGTGTTCTCCTCGACGCAGCCCTCCTGGAACTTGTTGAACTCCTCGCGCGTCTGCCTATCAAGGTCCTTTCGGTCTACGACGAAGAGGCACTTCTCGATGTCCGGATTGTCCTTCAGGAGCGTTGACGCCTTGAAGGAGGTCAGCGTCTTGCCGCTGCCGGTGGTATGCCAGACGTAGCCATTGCCGCAGTCTTGCGTGATGGAGTCGACAATGGCCTTCACCGCATAGACCTGATACGGCCGCATCATCAGGAGCTTTTGCTCGCTTGCGACCAGAACCATATAACGGCTGATGGTCTGGCCGAGCGTGCACTTGGCGAGGAAGGTCTCGGAAAAATTGTCGAGATGGACAATCTTCGTGTTGTCTACATCGGCGAACTCATAGACCGGCAGGAAGCGCTCCTCGGCATTAAAAGCGAAATGGCGCGCATTGTTGTTCGCAAAGTAGAATGTCCGATCGCGGTTGCTGACAATGAATAGCTGAAGAAAGCACAGAAGGGTCTTGGTATAGCCATTTCCGGGGTCGTTCTTGTATTCGACGATCTGCTCCATGGCGCGGCGCGGGCCAATGCCAAGCGTTTTTAGTTCGATCTGGACCACCGGCACGCCGTTGATCATGAGAATGACGTCGTACCGATGGTGACTGTTGTCCGTGTTGACGCGAAGCTGGTTGACAACTTCAAAAGCGTTTTTGCACCAGTCCTTGATGTTGACGAGGGTGTAGTTGAGCGGAGTGCCATCATCACGCGTGAAGCTGTTACGTTCACGGAGGATGCGAGCGGCTGTGAAGACATCTGGCGTAACGATCTCGTCGAGAAGCCGAGAGAACTCCGCATCTGTGAGGCTAACGCGATTTAGCTCTTCAAACCTCTTTCGGAAATTTTGTTCTAGCGAGGCGCGGTCGCGAATGTCTGGGCGATGCTCATATTTCAGATCCTGCAGCTTTATAACAAGTGACTTCTCGAGGCCGCTTTCAGTTGTGTTCATAGTGAGAATGCCACTCCATCGTCACAAAGCCGTATAGGGCCCTTTCGAGGATTCGACACTTGTAGCTGTAGACAGGATTGGCTGCTAGACACCACATGCGATATGCGAACGGACAGCCGGTTCCCGGCCCTGACTTCGGAAGATTTGGGGCTTTAGCGGTGCTCACATTCCCCCGGCGCTGATTCTGCTGTATCGCCTTAGGGGATATTCTTATCAGGCATTATCGTCGGGGGAGCCATCGTGACTACCGTTGCTCAGGCCTATCTCCATACGAGCAAGAACGGAACGGATGCCGAGCTGGCCGAGTGGGGTCTTCGGGCGGAGGCGCTTGCCTATGAGATCGCAAGCTCCGTGTTTCCGATGGAAGTCGAACTCGAGATCGTGTTTCAAGTCGGCAGCCTCATTTCGAGGTCGCTTGTCAAGAAGATCGGTGCCGGGCTTTTGGCTGCTTACGGAGGTATAGCAATTTACCCCGACTTCAAAAACGGCTTGCTCGAAGCCATTGCTGATGCCCGGACATTCTCGGGGGCGTTCAACGAAAGATTTATGTCCGAAGCGGGAATTAAAGCGAAAGATATCGTAGCCCGCCAGCGCCGCATCGAAACTCCCGGCAGGATCAACCGGGCTCTCGACCGGCTGGAGAACCTGGAACGGAACACCTCAGCGGACCGCGGCTTAAGGTATCATCAGGAACTGCACGACGCTGTAACTCAACTCCAATGGGGCCTGTCGGACTTAGAGCACTCCGACCGACAACAGGCTGTCCAGCTAATCGTTGAATATCATGAGCCCCGTCTTCCAGAGCCGCTTCTGCCTCAGCTCATGCGGCCTGTAGCATGGAGGCGGGAGGACGAGGAGTTTGGGCTGGTGGAATCCGCCGCGGCTCGTCCTGACATCAAGTTCTTGGCCAAGCTAAGGACTGACGAACCTCTGAGAAGCCAGCATCTGCTGGAGGACAAGAAGACCGAACGGGGCAAGCTCAAGCATTAGCCGCGATGAGTGACCCGTTCACAATCACGTGAACTTTCGGTCGCCTCCTGCCTATAGATGCACCTCAACCAACGGCGGGTTCCAGATGCGGCGGATCGTATCCGGACGGTGATGATGGGGTCAGACGCTGAACGGCAGCTTGTCGTGAAGCCTAGCTGAAGCCTGACGGCCGGCTCCCGGCCCAAATCGGCCATTCGGCGGAAGGGACGCGTTCAGTGTGAAATCAGTCTTTCGCGCTAATGCTTTAGGCCGCCTGCCAAACTTGGTTCAATATTCGTGCGGCGAGTGCGGCTGTGTCTTGGGGCAAGAAACGACCGTAGTGGTGCGCCACCATATCGGGTGTGTCCTGGATCGCGTAACTTGCCTGTTCATATGAGCCGGTTTGTTTCAGTATGTGCGTTGCCAGCACGTCACGAACATTGTGCGGCCCGTGAGGGAGAAGGCCGGCGATCACGCCGCGATGCGTATATGGATTGTAGATGCCATATCGCTGGATGACCAGGCGCCATGCCTCATAGAATGTATTTCGATCGTACGCAGCGTCCTTGCTGGTCGCCTTGACCGTTTTAATGAAGAAGGTGCCGGGGTCTTCTGTTCCTCCAAGCAGCACTCGGCGGTGGCGATCGATATACGCTTCGATGTGCTCGTAAAGACCGCCCAGGTTCGGCAGGACGAGCCGAAACGGCTTGCTGCCGAAAAAGGATGAGTTCGCATTCTTGAAAGCGACTGAAGGAATGAGCACCTCCCAGCCCTGTTCACGTTCGCTCCAGCGGAGTTCACCTCGCTTCATGTCAGCTAGCTGGCGCTCAGACCTCGGCAGTCTCCCACGCTCACTGACCATCAGCTGGCGCAGGTTCTTCTGCCGCAACCCAAGATGCAGCCCGAACCGAAGCATCAGGAACGAGCGCACTGCTTCGGCGGCAGGACGGCGATGGATGCGTTCATCTGGCATGAGCCGGAGAATCTCTTCAGTGATCTTTCGATACTCCCCGACTGGGCTATCGGCCTCCAACACAGGCATGATTGGTTCAAAGGGATCACGATGCACACGCGCGACGCGCTGGATCTCCTTCACGCGGGAGGAGGCGTGCTTGAAGTAGACATCGCAGGCGTCTTCCCAATCCCCGCAGGCGCGATCAATGTCGGTCTGTGAAACTAGCCCGCTGATGGGGCGGATTCGCAACGCTAGGTGAGGTTGCTGCCTCAGCCAGCCCGTGTCCTTGCGGGTGAGCGCGAGCGAAATTCGCAGCATGTCCACCTCCCATGCAGTGTAGAACCCGCGCCGCCTCTCGCGCCATTGCACATACCAGTCCCAGACAGAGGGGAAGACGAGCAGGCCAAAAGTCACATGCTGCGTCGGAACGCCATAGCCACGTACGGGTCCGCGCGGATGCGCTGCCAAAGCACCGAACATCAAACCGAGATGCTCGACCTTCTGCGATGCCGTCTCTTCGCCCCAAACACCGTTGCGCTGTAGCCCGAACGCAGTAAGCGTCGCGGTCTTGAAGCGGATCAGATCCGCCATTTCCATTGCAAGCGCAGGCGGAGCGTCGATGACCCCGGACATCAGGTCGGGGTCCGTGAACTGGGCCCCATCATTGTCCTCTTGATCGCGCTGAATTCTATAGCCATCATTTGCAGCATCCGACTGGCCATAGGTGATACCCGGAAAACGGATGGCGTAGCGCTGTTTCAACGCGGCCGCCTGGAATTTCCGGTAATCAGTTGACCCGCTGATAATCACGCGCCGAACCCATTCCAGGATATCCTCCTGTTCCTCGGAACGACGGGTGTTGAAGTCGTCAGGCAAGTGCCAGGCAAGCCGACGGCGTTCAGCCGAGCCGATATCATCGAGAATGTGGCCGGAGGCGGAGCGCGTCTGGAGTGGGAGTTTCGCTTTAAAATACCCTGCCGAAAGGCGATAACGGCGCTCGATCCGAGCTAGCACCTCCATACTCGCCACGCTACGTGGCGCTTTTGACCCCTGCAGCCAGTGACGAATTGTCGAGCGGTCGAGACTCTCGTCGTCACGGACAACAGCACGATGTAGATGCCAATAGCTGTCGCCATGGCGGCGCATCTGGAATGCCAGAGCCGCCTGGAAGCTCGGGGGATCAAGCGCTTCCTCGAAAAGAGGTTGTGGGAACTCCTCGATAGCGCGCGGTTTTATGCCGGTCTTTCGCCTGTCTACTGCAGCCTCTCGCTCCGACCGCTCGAGCTTTTTTAGACGACTTGGACCTGGCGCCTTCCCTGCCGGCGGCTGCGGAGGTTCCCGCTCATGACGCTGCGGTTTAGTGTTGCGACGGCCGGCGATGGTCGCTCGCTTCGGCGCAGTTTTCGTGTATCGGGCGATCGCGTCCAATACTGGTTCGATTGCGGTTCGGGCAGATCGAAGCGCTTCACCGTCGAGGTCGCAATAGATGCCGATTTCTTGCCAATCATAGCCGCGCAGTTTTCGCGGCGGTGTTTTAGCACAGGAGATCAGGTTGAGCAGAAACGCTCTGATGCGCGCGCTTTCTTGAGGGGGGAACAGAGGGTCGAGACGGATGCGGCAGTAATCAGAGATTTTGCGGGAAAGCAGTCTGGTATGCGAAGTTTCAGTCATGCGGGCAAGCAATGGAGTTCGTCAGCGACGGTGGGTGGAGGAGTGCACGCCCATACGCGATTCTTGTCGCTTGGGAGGACCAAAGCGCATGTGTCTTACAGAAATGTCGAGCATGACGTGGAACCTAAAGGCGCCACGCCGGACCTCCTACGACTTAACCCCGCAGTGAGGACGTGATCCGATTCCATCATGGCAGTTTTCTTGTTCCGGCCTCGCTCGCGAACACGCGCAATTCGGCTGGTGCAGCATTGTAGAAAGTTCGAAAATAGAACCCCAACCATACTTCATTTGTTTAATATTTTCAACGCTTTACGTGAATTTCAATTTCCTGATGCAGGTGATTCTTGGGGACCAATTTAGGAGATTTTTTGGGGGGTTAGGCGGGTTCGGCAGCAACATTGCCGTTCTCCACTGCCGCACAGTAGCGCTCAAATGCCGAAGCGCTCGCGCCAGAACGATCAATCTCATAAAATTCAATCTTTCTGTCCTCCCGCACGACAGCTTCTCCGAACGACAAATCGCAGTTGAAAACATCCATCGCCGCCGCTGGCGGGCGCGTCTTGTCTCCATTGATTTGAAATCCTGAGTCCGCGAGCACCGCGACCAACCCATTGAAGGCGACCGTCAGCGCGTCCAGATCGTTACCGGACAGCGCGATGTCGTCCATGTAGACCGATTTTAGGATGTCGTCGGGCAGGCCTCGGAGATAATTTCCAACTGGCGAGGTCATCAGGGCCAAGGAGGCAAGAATTGGCGACTGCACGAAACCATACGGCAATGCGTAGCTGGGGTCGCCATAGGGGTTCTTGACGGTTGACCATTTCGCATAGTGTTCCGAACGGGCGAGCCCGATGGCCCGAAGAGCATGCATAACGCGGCTCCGGCCGATCCCATAAAAGAACCGCTCTATATCAATGCGAGCGAAAAACTTGCGCTGACGATGCGCGTGGAGTGCGGCGACGTGTCCGCCGGGAAGGAAGTGAAAAACGAATGGGTCGAACTGATAAGCTTCTTCGACCTGGGCCTTGATATCGTAGCCGATCTTTCTTCCAAAGTCGCTTGGCTTGAAAACAGGCTTTCCGCCAAGCTTAAACGAGTAATCGAAATTTTCGAACCGGACCGGCATAGTTGACGACCTTGCTTACAAGCTCAACAATCTTTTCTAGCACCTCAAGGGCGACTAGAGCAGACGGCAAATACTTGCAAACAAGGTCTATGAGACGTGGATGTTTCTTCCGCATGCTCGTAACCTCATTGCTAGCTACCGGCAACCTGCAACTCCAAATTTGCAAGGAGTTGTCAACTGAGAGAACCCATATGGGCCTCGAAGCGTGTCGTCCCATGGTCATCCCGGAGGATTTCCATCAGG
>NZ_RZOI01000004.1:0-34314 GCF_004022645.1 Mesorhizobium sp. M4A.F.Ca.ET.020.02.1.1
AGATTCGACCCCCCCCACCCCATTCAATAGCGCTGCCTCATCCGTTCGGCTCGAGCAGCTGCCGTCTTCAGGGTGTGATGCCGGCCGCAGAGGCATTGGCCGTTGTCGAGGTCGAGTGGCGCACCACCATCCTTTCGTTCGCGGATATGGTCGGCGAAGAGGCGTGATGGATATGAGACGGCGCAACGTCGACCGTCATCAACGGCCTGGCACCGGTAGCCGGCACGCTGCAGGACGCGGTCACGCCAAGCCCGATGCTCGGGGGTGAGGAGCTCTGGATCCGCCTTCTTCTCGATAGGTCGAGCGGTGCGGAGATCGAGCGTCCTGATGCCAGGTCTGATCTGCTTGGCCATTGAAGAGAGCTCTGCGACATGAGCGAGCGAGAGCTCGCGCTTCGTGGCGAACCGACGATTCTTTGATGTAGCACCAACCTGATAATCGTAGAGCTCTACGAAGGCGGCTGCGCGCTTACGCGCTCGCCTTCAGCTGCGCTTCTCAGAACTTGGCGTCTACGCGAGAGAGGGGAAGACGCGAAGAGAACACTAATTCGGCGCCGGAACGCAAGAACAATCTTCGAGGTGGTGCACCCGGTCCCTGAGGGACGTGGTCGGCTGCGGGTTTGCGGCGCTGTCGGTCCCGGTTGGTCCCCACCGTGGTCCCGCTGCGATCAGTCGATTTCCCTTGACGGGTGGGTGACTGGCGCCTGATCCGATGTTGATTCGGGAGGCTTCGTCTTGCGTTGCGCCCGCTTCTTGTTCGCCTTCTCGAGGCGCTTCCTCAGCGCCTTGATCTCGGCCTCGGTCGGGTATCTCGGTTTCGCCCCGGGCTCCAGGAAGTGGTTGGCATGCTTCGGGAACGATACCTTTTGTGATGCGTTTTCTGGCGTGATTTCGGACACGTCGTCAACGGCACCGTCCAAGCAGGCAAGACCCGATTGCGTCAATCGATCCGCGATGGCTTGGCAGATCGCGGTTATGGCGCGCCGAAGTGTTCGGGAATTGACGCCTTCCCTGGACGCGAAGTCGTTGAGGAATTTCCCCTTTTTGGTCTTCTGCCATGCCCAGGCGTAAAGAAGCTTACGCTCCGATTCAGCGGGATGCGCGTTGATCCAGCCCCATGTGGCCATCATTCTGGAGATCGCGCCTGGTGATGGCAAGCGGCGATAGCGCGCCGCGTTGTAGGCGTAGGACTCCTGCGGATCCTGCGGGAACGCCGGCCAGGCGGAGCCACCACCACCATAGTGGTTCGGGCAAAGCATTAGCGTTTCGGCGGCCTCAAGCACCCTGTACTCGACCGCCTTCGCCGTCCAGCACCCTCCTGCAGTTACCGTCATGCCGCCGCTCCCCGATCCCGCGCAATTGTATCATGGTCGCGCAGCTGCACCGCAATCAGGACGCGCATCACATGGGCAAGGGGGAGCCTGAGGCCGAGATGCTTCGCCTCTTCGCGGATCTTGGCCAGCGCGATACGATCGAATTGCTCGAAAAGGACGCCGCCCCGCGCCTCGATCGCCGGGTTTTCGAGGAGCGCCGACACCGCCTGGATGGTCTCGCTGTAGAGCTCCGTCGCATTGTCGCGGGTTTCGACGATGAGGCGGAGCGTCAACGCAAGGTGGGCCTCACCATGACGTTGCCCGATCTTTTTCAGCGTCTTTTTCGCGAAGCATTCTCGCGGTAGGCGAACTCGGCGCCAGCCCAGAGCGTCCGGCTTCAGCAGGCGGACGCCGCACTGTTCTGCAACCTTGAAGATGTCGGTCCGATGTTTCACCGGCCGCCTCCAAGCCGTGAGAACACGCGATCGCGCTCCTCGTCGAGGTCACGGTTGCGGTCATGGCGGAAGGTCTTCGAGGAGGTTTCGAGGGTCTTGGCCTCGGGTACCAGGAGCGCCTTGCCGGCCCTGATCGCTGCGTAGGCGTTGTCGAACCGCTTGGGCTTGCCGTCGGGTCCATCGATGATGTCGTCGGGCTGCCCGGGACGACGCAGCACCGCGAAGTAATGGTTGCCGAAGGGGAGTGCTTCGACGCGAGTTTCGTCCGTCATGACGCCCTCCGATAGGGGGACCGATCAGGGGGACCGACAGGGACGTGGCGGGACCATTCAGCGATGCGCTTCTTGTAAAGGGCCTTTAAAACCCCATGATTGGTGTGTTTTTTCGCCTTGGATAACGATGTCCCCTTCGGTCCCGCTTTTTTCAATCTGGGAGTATCTGCCGCCTTCCCCTCCGCCACGGCTTTTCGCCAGCGGATGTTGGCGCGGCATGCCTTTTTAGCTTCCTCTACCGTGAGCGAGAACCATTCGCCGATCAGCCGAGCATCGTCGAGTGCGTCATGGATGCGACCCTCCATAACCATCGCTCTGGCCCTGCTTGCGCCAATAAAGGCGGCGAAGACATAGAGCTTGTTGGGATTCCCCGTCTGCAAACCTTCGAGCCGGCTGGCGAGGAAGGCCGACTTCCCGATTTTGACCGGGCCGGCAGGATCATGCGCGATGATATAGACGAGCCCGAGACTGTTGCGTTGGGCAAGCTGGTCGATCCTGCATATCTGATCGGGTGTGTAGGGCATCAAAGCTGGATGTCCCCATCTATGACGTCAGCCATGCCAGCGCTGACGGGTTCCGGCTCCGATGCATAGGTACTGTCCGATGCGCGTTTGAAGCCCGGCACAGGCCTGCCGGTGAGCCAGACATATGGCTCGGCGCGGCCGATCCACTTCGCGCCAAGGAAACGTTCCCCGGAGCGTTGGAGCGCCTTCTTAACTCTCTCCTGCTTCTTCTTCGGGTCTTCATCCTCCATGATCATCGACAGCGCGGCGTATTCCTGCCGCCAGTACCCCATTCGGACCACCCGGGTGATGCTTCGCGGCAGCTTGAGCATCGGGGAGGGCGCCTCTCCATATTCCTCCAGCGCTTTGATGAGTGCCTGCATCGCGATGTTTTGCTGATCGGATAGCCGCTTGTCGTCATTGATTTCCGGAGCTTGCCCACCAGGCGCCGCGCAAACCACGCTGGTGAGCAGTTCCCCGGATGGTCGTCTGCCAAGGACGACCTGCTTCAGGATGAAATCCCAGCCGTGACCGCGTTCGCCATCCTTGTTCTTCTGCACGGTCGCGCGGTGGATCTGACGGACCAGCTGGGAGCCGTCATCACGGGTGCTGACATCGACCCTGGACGTGATTTCGAGTTCGATCGCGTTGTCGACATTGGCGAACAGCGAGGAGTGTCCGCGCGGGTTGTTGCCGTTCCTCGGCTTGTGGTGGACCATGAGGACCGCGGTTTTGCATTCGTCGCGGATGCGCTCCAGGTTGTTGAGCACCACCGACATATCCGTTGAGGCGTTCTCGTTGGCGCCTGGTGTCGCCGTTGCCAGCGTATCGATGACGACGAGCTCGAGCGGTGATGAAAAGGTGTCCGCCCAAGCCTTGATCTCCGCGATCAGCGCATCGGTGCCGCGTGAGGTCTCGATGTCTTCCTCGCCGGATTTCGCGAAGAGGTCGACACGCGATGGAAGCAGGATGAAATCGGGGTTCTCTTCCTTCTCCATGTAAGTCTGCCGGTAGGCGCGGATGCGTTTCTTCACGCCGATGCCGCCTTCGCCGGCCTGGTAGACGACGCCGCCACGTTTCACCGCACGACCGTTGAACGGGACGCCGCGGCACACCGCCATGCCGAGATCGATGGCTTCGAAGCTTTTCCCCGATCCCGATTCGCCATAGATCACGGCGACCTCATGCCGGGTGAGGATCTCGAAGATGAGATATTCGTGCTCCTGGCCGGGCTCATCGATGCGCGCGAAGGGCACCGCGTTGAACCGTGATTTCGGAAGCTCTTTCGTCCAAGGCTTCGATTGCTCGTCGACGATGTCGTACAAGGTCCCGACGTCGACGCCGGTCTGCGCCCAATCGTAGATGTCACCCTTGTTCGGCGCCTCCGGCCAGAACGACCGGATGTCGAGGATGCGCACCGAGGCCGCAACCGGCCGCAGTTGGGAGCCCACCAGCTGCATATGGACTCGGCCGACATCATCGTTGTCGGGGATCATGACGATGTGGGCGCCGGCGAGGATCTCGTTGTAGTGCGGCGCCCATTTCTTGGAGCCGCCGGCGTTGCAGGTCGCCGCGATCCCGACCTTCCAGAGCTCGTCGGCCTTTTTCTCGCCTTCCACGATGTGGATGGCCTGCCCCATCGCGATCGCCTCGAGGACCTCGGGCAGCCGGTAAAGTGGAAGCTCGTCGACGCCGGCGAAATGTCGACGCTCCGTCATCTTCCATTTTTCGAAGTTCGCCGCGGAATACCGGGTCCAGTTCTGGCCTTTGCCCTTCCGCATGTAGTCGTCGTCGATCAACCCATTGATCCAGACGTCGGCTTCCTCCTCGAAGCGACGGCGTTGCGTGAAGGTCTTCTCGATCTTTCCGTGCTTGTTCAGCTTCCAGGAGTCATCTGGAAGCCGGGTCTGGATGCGCGCGACTTGGAAGACGGGATTGCCATCGGCGTCGACATAATCCCAGGTGGCGACGGTCTCCTTCTTGCCGGGACCGGCGAGCTGGTTGCTGCCGCGCTGCGGTGACCCCTCGGGGAGCTCGAACCCGTTATCGCGTAGCCAGTCCACGGCTTCGCCTTCGGATAACCCTTGCAGCTTGCCCAGCATCCAAAGGGTGCCGCCGCCCTCGTTGTCCTGGTGGTCGAAGGCGACGCCCTTCTTGAGGTCGACCGACATCGATCCACTGTTCCCCCAGCGCAGCTCAACGCCCGGCTTCGACAGATGCGGGTTCGGTTCCCCCAGCAGCATCCTTGCCACTGGTTCGATGTGCTGCGCGAGCAGCCGGGAGAATGCGTCTGCTGACATGCTATGCGGCCACCTCGTCGGCCGACTTCCATGGCCCCTTGCTCATCGCCGCTCCACCGCCACGGTCTTGCCGCCACCGCGAAGCAGCTTGCCAAACCTCTCCTCGGCCTGGCTGAGTGCGGCACTAGCCTTCTCGCCGTCGCGGACAATCCCATCACCGAATAGGTGTTTCATCAGCGCGCGGTACGCAGCGACCTCGGCTTGATCCTTGGTGTCGAAGAGCTGCGGCTGCCCGTTTTGGCAAACCGCTTCCCACTCTGAGCGATGGATTTTCTTGAACTCGGCCCGGAAGCCATTCGATTCCGGGACGGCGCGGATCTCGGCGTCGTTCACAGAGCTCCTCCCCGCATGCTAAGCGTTCCCGCATGAGGCAGGATAAAAAGGATTTGGGGTGGCGACCGGTGGCGGCTTTTACGGCGATAGGAATCGCCGCATTTGTCGGCCACCGATTGTGGCCCACATTTTGCCCGCCTTTGACTGATGAGACGACGATGGTGTGCGCGCGGGAATGGATAGGTGCGCTGAGCGGCTGGGCTGCGTTCGCTGCAGCCGCCGCCAGCGTCCCTTACTTGATCCGCCAATGGCAGGAAGCTCGCAAGCAAACTAGTTTCACCATAGGGGATGATGAACCCACACTCGACGTGGTCGAGCATCTTCAGGAAGAAAATCGCCTGGTGGTGCGCATAGTGAACTGGAACCGCAGAGCGGTGTTTGTGACCGGGATCTATGCGACCACCAAGACGCGCCCGCAGCACATGGAAGACGATATCGGAATATGGCAAGTGCAGACCGCGGAGAGCGAAGATAGAAGCGGACGCCTCCCCATCCAAATCAAGGGATGGGAGCACCGCGGCGATCGACCAGGTTTTGCCCGCATTGATCTCTTCTTGCTCCGAAAACTTCCTGGCGAAGGGCAGGGATGGCAGCGGGACCAGTCGGTCCCTTTCCCCCGCGACGCCAAAATCACAACCAAGATGCTTATGCTGGGAAACGTGCACCGGGTCTTCGAGCTTGAGGCCGACGCGTTCCCGCAGATGTAGGGATAGCGAGTTCATCGAACGGGCCTCGTGATCTCGGCACGCAGTTCGGCCGCGTTGAGAGCCTTGCGAGCTATGATATCGAGGACGCGCCGACGCTCCTCCGACAAACCGCGGTCGAGCACCGCGACCAGGATCATCGCGACCTTCATGCCCCGCTCTGGTGGAACATCGGCCGGCTTCAGGTCGAGCGCGTCGAGGATCGCGGAGACCTCTTTGCCAAAATCGAGGATCATGCTGATCAGGCCGCCTCGTCTTCTTCCTCGTCGACGAGGTCTTCGTCGTCCGGCTCGGTTGGTGGCGCCTCCGCGATCGGCTTCGGCACCTCTCCCGGGCCCGGATAAGTCGGCGCCCGCAATTCCGGCGGCAGCCAGCCCGTTGGCGGCACGTTCTTGACGGCGAACTCGACGAGTTCCTTCTTCTTCAGCTTGTCCGCCTTGCGGGCCTCATCATCGTTGATTGCTTCGCGGATCGCGGTGATGACGAAGGGCTTCGCGACACTGTTGAAGTAGTCGGCGGCGTCGAAGGTCTCTCGCAGCGCCGCCGTCATGGTTTCGCCATCGATCCAGCCCTCGAGCGAGAGAGCGCCGCCACGGAACGGCTTATGCCTGGTGTCATGGCGCTGAAGATCGAGCGCACGAGCAGCGAGGCCGGCGGCGACGAGGCAGAGCTCGTCGTCACTCTTGTGGGCGAGGCGGCCCATGGCATCGACGAAGGATTCCTGCTCGCGGTGCGGGATCCCGCCGGCGAGGCCTTGCAGGGAGACCTTGACGGGCCCGTTGCCAACACCGCCGAGGAATCCGGCGAGCAGCGCGACTAGACCGAGGCGCGGTTCCAGCGCCAGCGCCTTTGCCATCGCGGTGGTGGCCTGGACGCTGAGGCGATGGTTGATGGCGTTGGAGATGGTCGGCGCCGACTTCTCCTTCGCAGCCTCATCGGTCGCCTTCGGCTTCGCGGCCGCCGGCTTCACGACACCGTAGGTGATTTCGAGCTCGCCGTTGTAGGTCAGCTTGACGACAGCGCCGGCCTTTGCCTTGTCAGCCTTGCTAGCCTTCTTCTTGCCGGACTTGAGCTTTTCCCAGGACCACGACCAATTGTTGGGCAGGTCGCTGTCAACTGCGGCCCAGGACCAGCCGTCGGCCAGCAGCTTGTCGACATGCTCCTGGAGCTTGTCGGCGACGAGCTTTTTCACCAGCGCGGGATCGGAAACGGCGTGCTCGCCTTCGAACAGATCCTCGACCAGCGTGCCGCCGGCGGCGACATAGGCGTCTTTGCCGACGAAATCGAGATGCTTGGCTGTGGTGCGGTCACCGGCACCGAATTCATGCCTGATGGTATGCGACCAGAGACTGCCCTGCTTGTCGAGCTTGTTGAAGACGCGCTCCTGCTCCTCGATCGAGACGGCGAGCGTGAAGGCGCGGATCGAATCGCGACCGTGGAACCGGTCGAACCTCCCGGCGCGCCAAGCCTCCAAGATCACGGGGGAGAGGCGCCCGAGCGCCAGCATGCGATCGACGCGCTTGGGATCGATGCCGAATCGAGCGGCGATTCGGCCTTTGTCGAGACCGCGATCGGCGAGGTCGCGGAAGGTCTCGTAGGTGTCGGCCTCGTGCTGGGGGAGGCGAATGAAGTTCTCCGCCTGGCTGAGCTCGCGCGCGGTCTCGTCGTCGGCGTCCCCGATGATCACGGGCACCTGGTAGCTCGGCGTCACCGCCACGCCATCGGCGGTATCACCATCAGTGGCGAGCTCGCAGAGGACGCGATGTCGGCGGTGGCCGGCGATGACCTTGAACTTGCCGGCGCCTGCGTCATGGCGCACGCGCAGAGCCTGGATGAGACCATGCGCCCGGATCGAGGCCTTCAGCTCCTCGATGCCCTCGTCAGTGCGGGTGCGGCGCGCGTTGATCGTCTCGTCAGGCTCGATCTCGGCGAGCGGAATCGTGATGGCTGTCGTCATGTCGGGTTCCTTTCGGTTGTCGGTTTAAGGAAGGAGACGCCCATCCGGTTGGCTTCCGCCGCGACATTGGCGTAGGGGCGACCGATTGCCTCGGCAGCCTCCTTCAGCTTCCTTCCTGATGCTTGGTAGTCGACGATGATCTGGCGCTCTTCCTCGGTCCAAGGACGGCGCTGCTTGATCCCGAGCTTGCTGGACTGCGCTGCGACCGAGCTCTCGGTGCGGCCAATCTCGGCGCAGATCTCCTTGACCGACTTGCCCTCGGCCTTTCGAGCGCGAAGGATCTCGTTTTCGGCCTCAGTGTAGGCGTCGCGCTTTCTCACGACGCCGTGCTTGGTTGAGAATTTGTGGAGAGCGGTGGGTCCTCGGATATAGCCGGCGGCTTTCAGATCGAGCAGCACATCGCCGTGCGTTTTGCCAACAGCTAGACCTTCAAGCGCGATCCGGGTCTCCTCTTCGGTCCAGAGATTGACCCGCGAGCCCGAGACGCCAAGTTTGATGGCTGCCATCTGGATCGCACCGAAGGAACGATCGTAGCCGGCGCTGGCAAGACTTTTCCGGATGTCGGCGATCGCGGCTCCGGCTTCGTAGCCATCGAGCACGAACTGATATTCTTCACCGGTCCATCCGCCGACGGTCCGCGTGTTCTTGATGCCGAGCGTCTGGCCTCGCACCGAGATCGCGCCGAGCGATCGGGCGGCGCCTCCGTTTGCGATCAGCAGTGCGGCCACCTCGGTTAGCTTCAGGCCCTTGGCGAAGCTGTCCCGCACGATCGCGTCGTCAGATGCGGTCCAGCCGCGCCGATGGTTGGTCGTGGCAGTCGGTTCCGCGACGAGGGCAGACGCCTCTTTCCTGGCGCTTGGCACCGCCATCAGCATGGCGGCGGCATCAGCGGCCGATATCGACGGCGGGGCCACGATCTCCGGCGAGGCGCCCTTATGCCTGGAGAGGACGGAGCCAGCCTTGAACCTGATGCGGCGCGGACCCGCAATGGCCGGCCCGATCGCGAGAAATTCGCCATCGGCCAAGGTGCGCAGCGCGCGACTGTGACCGAGCGTAAAGCCCAGCAACGAGCCGGCACGCTCGAGATCGCGGTCGAAGATGGTGCGGCCGACGACGACGTTGGTGGCCTTCGAAACGACCGCTTTCGCGGTTTCGGCGATACGCTGGGTCGCGATGACGCCGGCAACGCCACGCTTGCGGCCGCGCCCCATCATGTCGGACAGCATAGCCGTCGATCGTTTGCGGGTATCCGCCGTGACGTCGCCGGTGTCGTAATGCGGCGCCAGTGTTTGCGCCTCGTCGGCCAGCACTAGGAGTGGATGCCAGAACTGTTCCGGCGCGGTGAGCAGTCCCTCAGCGAGATCGGCCACGATGTCGAGGCGGTCCTCGGCGGTGGCGTCGGAGAGATCGAGGACGGCGCTGTAACGATGCTCGCGCAGATGATGCGCGAAGGTGGTGCCACCAACCCGAGCGATATCGGCGGCGGTCAGCACGGAAACATCGAAGTGCTCCTTCAGCGTCGAGAACTCCCCATCGGGATCGATGAGCAGCTGCTGGACGCGACCGAAGGCTTTTTCGAAGATGCGACGGAGCAGCATTGATTTGCCGGCGCCGCTGTTGCCTTGAATAAGCAGGCGGCCGTCGATCAGCTTGGCGAGATCAATACCAACCGGCTCGCCTTTGCTGGTCGCACCGATGTGGATGTCGCCATCGGTGATCGGCCGCGCCGGCGCCGAGGTCTCGATCGAGACGACAGCCGGGCACGGCTGCTCGACCGGCTCATCTTCCTCGATGCGCACCGGGGACGGAACGCCAGCTTCTTGCGCAAGTAGCGCCGCGACCTTCTGGTCGGCAGGCGATAGCTTCGCCATGGCCTCGGGCTTCGGGAATGAAATTCCGAAGCGGCGATCTATCGGCCGCTCGCCGGCTTCACGAATGAGCTGTTGCATAGCGAGGCTCCTTTGTCGCGAGGTTCCGCCACTCCGTTGCGCCTTCGACATCGCGCATCGCATCTCGATCGAGCGCATGGCTCATCTCGGCGGCGGTGCGCCGCAACAGGTCAGTCGCCCAGTCGGCAGTGACGTCGACGAGCTCCTCGAGCTGGCGGCTAGCGTTGGAAAGCGGGCCTGTCATTTGCCACCTCCGACGCCAGCGGCGTTCAACCGATAGATTTCGGTGGCCGCAGCGAGCTGGCGACCGAGGCCCTTGATCGTCTTGGCAGCAGGATCGTCGGCGAGGACGAGGCCGGCGTTGAGCATCACCTCGTTGAGGGTGAAGGATTGCTCTGCCGTCGGGACACCTGCCTTGATCGCGAGGATTGAGAAGGCGCCTTCGCCGGCGCGGATCTCGCGGAGGGTGTCGGGTTGACCGAACACCTGGTTGACGAGGATCGTCTGACTTGTCGGGACCGCGGGCGGTGTGACATCGCCTCTGAAGACGAGCTCGACGCCATAGTCGGCCAAGATGCGGATGAGGTGATCGGCGCGCCGGCGGACCTCCTCGGCGGCGGCATCGTCACCGACCATATCAGCCCACAACGGCCGGATGAGGCCGTAGCGTTCACGGCGCATGCACTCCGCCATGATGTCCCGGATTTCTCGGCTCATATGCCGCCTCCGGCGTCGCGCATCGGTTCGGCGGCCGCGATCTCATCGAGACGCGCATAAACGGCGTCGCGGGCGGCGCGCAGCGCCTCTCCGGCGGCCGTGACTGCGTCGATCAGCGGCTTGAGGTCTTCACGGCAACGCCGCTGGATCTCGCCTAGCTCAGCGATGGTGCCGATCGCGCGCACATAGGAGACGTCGGTCAAGTGCTTGTATGGCTGCCCAGCGCCGGCCAAGCCTTGCTGTTCGACCAGCATCTCATTCCCATCGGCCCAGACAACGGAGCCTAGCCACCATTCGCCTGGCATGCTGTGGCCCGGCATCCCGAGAAGGACAGTCATCCCCGGTGTCATCTTCTGACGAGCGATCGGCTTGCTCATCCCTGCAGCCTCCGCCCAACTTGGCTTACCGATGGCGTGTAGCCTTCGGGGACGAAACGGAACCCCTGGCCCCAGACGGTCTCAATGGCATCGATGCCGCCGGTCGCTGCCGAGATCTTCTTGCGAAGCTTGCAGACGAAGACGTCGATGATCTTCAAATGCGGTTCATCGCGCCCGTTGTAGAGCGCCAGCATGCACATCGCCTTGGTGATGACGGCGCCAGGGCGCGCCGCTAGGGTGGAGAGCAGCACGGTTTCTTGATGGGTGAGATGCACGTTGGCGACGTCACCGATCAGCTCGCCGGTGGTCGGCTTGAGGATGCAGCCCGGGAGCTTGATGATCGAGGGATTGCCGTCACGCTGGCGGCGCTGTAGCGCGAACAGCCTCGATACCAGCTCGGTTGCGTCGATCGGCCAGGGCTGCGCGTCGTCGGCGCCGGCGTTCAGCGCAACAGCTCGTCCCGGCGCGCCGGTGATGACGGATTGCTCGTCGATAAGCGCGAAGAGCGGATTGCGGACATCCGCCATGCGGAGTTCCCGACACATCTTGGCGGCGCTCTCGGGGCCCAGCGCCAGGAAGAGGCCCATCGCGTCGGGGTCACGGAAGAGCAGCGACCCGAATTCCTGTGGAGCCGGCTCGATCTCGCAACCGATGTCGACGCCTTCGAGCACCGCCTCGATCTGGATCGCGATCGACGGATTTGGGGAGCAGACGAGAACACGCATCAGGCCGCCCTCGCTAGCATGAGGCGCGCCCTGGCGCGGCAGGCCTCGTCCATCTCGAAGCCGAGGCTGTAGATCGTGGTGAAGTCGATTCCGAGCGGCCGCAACTTCTTGCGGATTCGCTTGACGTGCGAGCGGATCGCTTCGCCGACGTCGTTGATCATGTCGAGCCTGTCGACGTCGTAGATCGCGGACTGAATCTGGCCATAGGTGGCGACGCCACATCGCACCAGCAGCGTGAAGATCGTCGCCTCCGCCTCGGTGAGGGATAGCGTCAGCCTTGCGGTCTCGGTGTCGTCGCCGCCGACCAATTTGGCGATCGTGGCGCGCAGTTGCCGGTTCTCCTCCTCGAGAATCTCGATGCGGTCGCGGGCGCCTTGCGGGAACACTTCGTGCCGCGTCATCACGACCCCCGCCTAGGCACGAACAGACAGATCGCCTTGCCGGCGTCGAGGCCTGACTGATGGGCGCACCAATGGAATTCGCCGTCGGGAGAGTCCTTGATCCGCTTGTCGCCGTAGGGGATCACCTCGCCGGCGGGGGTATGATAGCCGTCAGGTTTCTCCTGCACCTCGCCAGTGGCCTGCCTGCAGTCGTAGTTCGCACAGCACGCAAATGGATAGCTCCAGCCGTGCGGCAATTCCGCCGTCGGTTTCGCATCATGCGCAGCAGCAGCCCCGCACATGATGAAGATGATCAGCGCGATGGAGGCGACCAGCACAGCGACAGCCAGCGCCAAGCCGAACGCGCTATGTTGGCGAAAGCGTCCGTTGGATGGGCGCGCGCTCATGCGGGCACCACGTCGACGCGGCGCACGATCGGCGCGAAGGCCCGACGAAAGACATCGATCCGCCTGTCGTCGAGCGGCTTGAATGCCCTGGCGTCAAAGACCGGTTCATACGGCCCGATCGAGCTCGGATATTCCGGGTTGCGGATTTCGTCGAACCGCAGGAAGAGCAGATGACGGCCGTCCGGAACGCGAAACGCTTCAATGGTCCTGATCCTGTAGACGGCACCTTTGCGCGGAAGCGTCATGCCGTCCGGGCAAAGCCCGGTGAAGTACAGGTTGTCGTCGATGCAGGCGACGAGTTGGCCGAGACGGTAGCCATCCATCAGAATTCCCCCGGTATCGCTGGTTTTTCGTATCGGCGCTTCAGCTCTTCGGCTTCGCGCTTGCGGCGTTCCGAAGCCACGAAGAGGTCATCGACAGGTTGGGTGTAGCGAGGCGCCGAGGTGGACTCGACGTAGGACCACACCGCGAGCGCATCGCTGCGATCGAAGGATTGATCTTCGTCGTCCTTCTCGATCCAGCCCAGCGCCCGGCATTTCGCCATGATGGCGGACTTCTGGTCGCCGGTGCCGCGGTTGACGAAATGCTTCTTCACCGACGCCTGGTTGACGCGGATGTGCTGATAGACCTTCAGCTGAAAAGCCATGAATTCAAGAACCGCCGGAAGCCCCAACAGGATGGTTGCGGTCTGGATGTTGGTCTGACCCTGGACGAAGGAACCCGGCAGCGGCGCCTCAATGGCGAGGATGTCGACCTGGTGCTGATCGATGAAGCGGGTGATCCAACGGCCGGCGCCTGAGAAGATGGCGCCACGCGAGGAGTTATCCTTGGCGCACTCGATCGAGCCGGAGACCGGCTTAGAACCGGCGGCGCCGTAGGCCCAGCCCATACGTCGAGCGGCGTCGATCGCGAGAATGCGAGGTGCAGACATCCCAAGTCCTCGTGCCCTTTGGGCTCAGTCTTTTTGGTGGGGCGACCGGCCCGAAGGCCGGTCAGGCGCTGCACGTTGACGTTTCTCGGCTTTGCCAGCAGCATCCATGGCGTCGTTCAAACCGCCGCCCCTATCCCGCTCGCGCGGGAATTCAGTGTTTCGCGCCGGCGCCGTCCCATTCCTCTTTCGAGGCTCCGGCGCGCACCGCATCGACGACGGCCGCCGTGGTGGCGTCCTGCTTCTCGTCGTCGCCATCTTCATCTTCGTCCTCGTCCTCGCGGCTCACCGCGGCGGCGCCGAGGCCAAAGCTGGCGAAATCGTCACCAAGGGCAGTGCGAATATCGACGGCGAAATCGCGATCGTCGTCTTCGAGGCTGTCGAGCTTGTTGTCGGCGCGGTCGGCGAGGGCCTCCGCCTTCCTGCGCAACTTCTGCGCATCGGCAATGGCGCGAACGATGCCCTTGCTGACGCCCTGCTTCTTCGCGTCTTCCAGGATCGACTTCTGATCGTCGTTGGCGATCTTCTGGATCGCCCGCTTCTTCACCTTGAAGTCGGCGTCGAGCTGCCGGATCTTCTCCTCGCGATCCTGCTCGATGCGGTCGAACTCCTCGATGAACGAGGCGGCTTCGGATGGTGTCGCGCGGTTGGGCCGCTCGTGCACTTTCGTCATCAGGAAATCCTTTCTGCCGAGCGGTGGCCGGCGCGTTGACGGACGGTGGCGGGGGTGTGGGCAAGACGGCCGTGGTACTTGCAGTAGGGGCCGGTCTCCGCGGTGTCGTTCCCGCAGAATCCGAAGACCTCGGTCAGCGGATCACCGTGCGGCCATTTGCAGGTGCGTTCGGTGAGCTCGATGAGCTTCAGATTGCGGGAAACAGGAATGCTGGTTTCGATCGGCCGGTGCGCCTCGCCGGCGACGAGATGGGCGGGAAGACCTGGTGAGGCCGCTCGCTGTTCCGCCCGCGCCTTGAAATCTGATGCTGGCGGGTTGTTGGCGCCGCGCCAGGAGCTGGTCTGCTGCACCATCTTGGTGGTGCGGGGTCTTTGCTTTGTCCCCTTGGGCCTCGCTGATGCGCCAGCCCTGCGCACCGGTGGGTTAAGCCCGGTGACCTTCATCCGGTTCACGGCGCCGGCGATCTGGCAGCGGCCGCAATTCAGGAAAAGCGAGGCGATGGAGTTGTTGCTCAACCCGGCCGCTAGATGCGGTCGGATCGCTTCAGCCTTCTCCCTCGCCGTGAGGTTCTTCCAGTCTGGGAGATCGCTCATCGGGCGCCACCCCGTGGCGCCTGGCGCGTCGCCTGTTTTCCCAGCGCAGCCACAGCCACGCGATAAGCTTTCGAATTGGTCGCATCTGTCCCCAGCAGTTCCGCTTTGCGGAGTTCTTCTTCGATTCGCTGGTCGAGCCTGCCCAGCTCGTCCTCGTAGGCACTGCGAAGCCTCATGTAGAGGCTGACCATCATATCCTTTGGCGGCCGATAACGAAGCCCCCAAAGTACCGATCGAGCGACATGATACTTGCGCTCGCACCTCGCCATCGCTGCATCGACGGTGTCGCCTGGCCCGCGGAACTCGCGGCGGATCAAGTAGTCCGCCCAGCCCCGCGCCTCATTGACGTAGGCGTCAGACATCTTTGCACCTCGTGCAAGGGATTCTTGATTCTCGCGCAAAGGGCTTTTGCGCACGTGCAACTCGGACATCGCTATTCTCCAATCCAGCGACGGAATGCGGAGACGGCGATGAACAAGCGGAACGGAAAGAGGGGTGGGCCACCAAGCCAGGTTGCCAAGGCGAGGGGCCCACCATGCCGGCCAGGGACTGCCGGCGATCGCGCGGGACTGGTGACACAGCGCGCGGGCTGGAAAATGAGGGATGCCGAAGATGAATACCGACGGCCACGGCAGCACGCCGAAACTTACCGAACCGGAGCCGCTTCCCAGTCTCTTCGTGACGGGGTACGCAATTCAGGTCGTCGAGGAAAATATTATCCGGCTGCTCTTTTGGACCGAACTTCCGGAAATCGGCGGACAGGAGCATGAAGCGCGCCTCCAGGCGCGTATTGCCATGCCGATCAAGACCTTTC
Source organism: Mesorhizobium sp. M4A.F.Ca.ET.020.02.1.1 (assembly GCF_004022645.1). Taxonomy (NCBI): domain Bacteria; kingdom Pseudomonadati; phylum Pseudomonadota; class Alphaproteobacteria; order Hyphomicrobiales; family Phyllobacteriaceae; genus Mesorhizobium; species Mesorhizobium sp. M4A.F.Ca.ET.020.02.1.1. The sequence goes on from NZ_RZOI01000004.1 coordinate 15,340, forward strand.
GAAGTCTTATTTCCGAGGCTCGAAAAATTAGCCGAAGCAAGCAATGAAACCGGTTGGAAACCATTCCTGCCAAAACCGGTGTAACTCGCATAATGAACTGTTTTTGAACCTGCCCCTCTGTGATGAATTGCTGACGCGCATTGCCGGCGCAGCATTTCGGGGAGGTGGGGATGACGCAGCCAACGCTGTTCGTCGAAGAGATCCGTGTTGTCGTCGAAGACAACTTCGTCCACCTCGTTGGCATGACCACCGCCGACGGCAACCGACACTCCGAGCGACTGCCTGTTTCGCACGTTGTGATGAGCAACGAAGCCTTTCGGAAGATGCTCGCGGAGGGCCGCAGCCGGCTGGCGAAGGGCGGGCATTGAGGTGGTCATTCGGCCGCCTCGCTCGCAGCTTCAAGGAAAGCGCGGCGCGTCTCGTTAAGGTCCTGGAGAGTGACATCGCCGCCGGCAACGGACACGATTTTGTCGGCCAGGATGGCATCGACGGGAGCTTCGCCGGTCTCGATTCGCTGAACTCGCCTCGACGGATTGGCGCCCTGGCCGATGCCGAGCAGCTCGGCCAGCTCCTTGAGCGTCTTCTGTTCACGGGTGCGCCAATCGCGAAGTTTCATGCTCTCAATTAGCGTCGAACGCTAATGATTTGTCAAGCGAGATTAGCGTGTGGCGCGAATTACAGCGTTAGCGGCAAACGCTATAATCGCCAAGTGATTACGAACATTGCAAAAATTCGGGATGCCAAGGGTTTGTCGCAAAGCGAGCTTGCTGACAGGCTCGGCATGCATGTGACAAATCTGAACAAGATCGAGCGGGGCAAATCATCCCCCGCGATGGCTCGATACGAGCAGATCGCGGCGGAGCTCGGCGTTTCGGTGGCGCAGCTGTTCGCGGAATCGCCGGACCTTGGCACTCGTTCGGTGACCGTCAAGGGCTTCGTCCAAGCCGGCCACTGGGCTGAGACTTGGGAATGGGGCGACGATGACCAGTACCAGGTTCCGATCGAGGATGATCCCGCGCTAAGGCCGTTTATGCTTCACGCTGCGGAGACGCGCGGCCCTTCGATGAACAAGCGCTATCCGGAGCGCACTGTCTTGGTGTTCACCGACATCATCGAGACCGGCGCCGCGCTCGAGCTGGGGAAGCGCTACATCGTGGAACGCGAGCGCGCTGACGGCATGCGTGAGGCTACCGTCAAAACGCTGTGGCGCGATGACGCAGGCAAGATCTGGCTGTTGCCAGAATCGGATGACCCCCGCTTTCAGCAGCCGATCCCGATCGAGGGTAACGAAGACGATACGGTCCGCGTCATTGGACGGGTCGTCGGATCCTGGAGCAGGGAATGAGGCGAATCGGCGTCATGGTGATGATCGCGGCCATCGCCTGGCCGGCCACCGCGGCACCGCTATCCGATGCCCAGCAAACCGCCGTGCAGTCCTCGATTCTCGGCATCCTCAAGGATCCTGATAGCGCTCGGTTTTCGGTGATGTCGGCGGCACCCCAGGCCACCGGCGAGACAATCGTGTGCGGAACCGTCAACGCGAAAAATGAGATGGGCGGCTATGTCGGGCCGGCTCCATTTTACGGCAAGCTCTACGGCGATGGTCAGTTCTATCTCGCCAGCCTTGCCGGTGGTGCTGCTGAAGCTTCAAACATCGTCGCTCGCTGCGAAGCGCTTGGTGCCAATATCGACCGATAGTTTGTTGACAACGGTGAAGCGCGCGGTCTAACCGCGCGCGCTTCCACGCGCTCGGTTGGAGATTATCTCTAACCTTCATCGTAGAGCTCTACGTTACACGAATCGTGATTTCACTCTGCGATTCCGTGTCCCGCTACATCCTGCAACGTTGATGTGTCCCGCCATCGTTTGGAGGTTGGCTGAACGCCAACCTTGACGTTGAGCCACACGAATCGGATTAGCGTTTGCGCGCGCGAGCGATCACCACGGTTTTTGGAAATTAGCGTTGAACGCTATTTTGTGGCTTGACTAAATCTTAGCGTTGCGCGCTAATAACGGGCAAAGGAGCAATCCATATGCCCACAAGCGTCCAGTCCTTCCCCGAAATCGATCGGCTCCGCGCCGAGATCGTCGCATCGCATCTGCGTCGCCAGCGCATCGCCCTCTTCGCCCTGGTCGCCCTGATCGGCGTCGGCGCCTTGGTCGCCTGGAGCATCTGATGCCATTGCACCCAGAGACCCTCCAGGAGTTCCGCCGGCGCCGCGCCTATGTCGCCGCGCTTGAGGCCGTCGAGACCGCCGACACCGCGCCCGACCGCCTGGTGAACTGGCTGGCGGAGCATCCACGACTCACCGCCGCGCTGATCTGCGCGGCCGCCATGGCGCCGCTGCTGTTGGAGGCGCCGCGATGAGTGAGTTCGATCCCAAGATCATCACGACGCTTCGCGACTATCCGGCTCAGGCTGGATGGCTTTCTGGCGATTTAGATCGTTCTCGCAAGGCCATGCGGCAAGCGCTGGCCGTGCTGAAGCGTGGGCGCAGCTACGAGGCCAGGCAGGCCGCGCAAGAGCTGACGTTAGCCGTCGAGAGCATCGACTGCTCATTCGCCTACATCGAGGCCGCCAACAAGGCGCGCCGAGCGGAAGTCGACGCGGAATTGGAGGCGGCGGGAGTCAAGCGGCCATCAACAGCGCCATCCCTCGACGACCTCCGCCGCGCGCTCGACCACGCGGAAACTGAGCTCGCCTGCGCCGACATGATCGACAACCAGGCGCGGCGTGTCGCTGAGACCGACCGCTGCCGCCGGCGTCGTGACGACATCAAGGCGCAGATCGCCCGCATCGAGGAGAGCCCCTGATGCGCGTCGTTGCTTCAACGCCCAAGATCGACGAGATGCTCTCCGCTGGCGCGCCGGTTGCGATCGGAGTTTCCGGCGGGAAGGATAGCCAGGCCGCCGCGCTGGCAACCATCGCCCACCTAGACGCCATCGGCCACACCGGCCCCCGCGTGCTAATCCATTCCGGTTTAGGCGCGGTCGAGTGGAACGACTCGCTTCCCGTCTGTGAAGCGCTCGCCGCTCACCTGAAAATTGAATTGATCGTGACAGGGCGGAAGGCCGGCGGCCTCATGGAAAGATGGGAATCCCGTTGGCAGTCCAGCGCTACCCGGTATCAAGAGCTTTCGACCGTGACGCTCGTTCCGTGCTGGTCGACGCCTAGCATGAGGTTTTGCACCTCGGAACTTAAAACCGATGTCATCACCGCACATTTAAAGCGCCAATTCCCAGGCCAAACGATCATCAACGTAACGGGCATTAGGCGAGAAGAAAGCGCGCAACGCGCAAAGGCAACGATTGCTAATCTCAACGTCCGCTCGGGCGCCAGGATTTGGGATTGGCGCCCTATCGTGGATTGGAGAGTTGACGACGTTTTCGCCGCCATCGACGCCAGCGGCTTGGACCCTCACCCCGCCTATCGTGATTTCGGGATGAGCCGCGTTTCTTGCCGGTTCTGCATCATGTCCAACATCGCCGACATGACAGCCGCCGCCGCTCAACCTGAGTCCCATGACCTCTACCGCCGGATGGTGGCGCTTGAGGCCGCAAGTTCCTTCGCCTTCCAGGGTTCGCGCTGGCTCGGCGACGTCGCTCCGCATCTGCTGGATGACGCAGAGCGCAACGCCCTCGCCTCAGCGAAGGCCTCGGCGCAGCTCAGGGTCGCCGCCGAAAAGCGCATCACCAAGGCGATGCTCTACGTGAAGGGCTGGCCCATTCGGATGCTCACCGATGACGAGGCCGACATTCTCGCCGACGTGCGCCGCGAAGTCTCCGACCTTGTCGGCCTGAAATCCAGATTCCTCGATCGTGAAAGCATTCACGCTCGCTACGCCGAATTGCTGGCCGCGAAACCGGCTGAGAGGGAGGCCGCCTGATGTCCAAGATCGATGATGCCACGGCCACCACCCGCGCGGTGATCGACCGGGTTCCACCACTCGACTACGTCCTCGATCGCGAACTCGACATCCCAGGCCTCTCCGTCTCCGAGACCTTCTTTGAGGATTACGACGACGGCGTTCCGAACCCGCGGCCCGGCGCTTGGCTCGTCGCCTTCTTCCTTGCAACCGTCGTCATCGCTGTCGCGCTGATCTGGAGGTCCTGGCCATGAGGCTGACCCCGGAGCAGCTCCGCGAGCTCGCCGATGATGCGTTCCAGACCCTCAACTGGGCGAAGCGCATAGGCCTGAAGCGCGAGCAGCAGATCGACCAGGTCGTCAAGGCCTTCGAGCTCACGCTCGGCTACAGGCAGCCCGCCACGACGACGGAGGCGAGGTGATGCCAGCGTCATATTTCGAGGACTTCAAGCGCGACAACGGGTTCCCCGTGACCGTCGAGTATTCGTTCTCTCCCGGGTGCGAGGCGACCTACTCGCCGATGTATGGCGCCGACGGCGGTGACGGCGCCGACGCCATGATCGTCGCCTGCTTTCCGAACACGCCGGAGTTCAACGCGCTTTGCGGTCGTCTGAACGCGATCAACTGGCTGCCGCGTAAGACGCTGCGGCAGAAGTGCACGATCGCCTGGCTCAAATTGCGAATCTGGATCGCTGGCCGTGCCGCGCGCCTCACCGATGATGAACGCGAGCGGATGGAGATCTGGATCATCGAGCATCACGAATACGAGCCAGACTATCCCGACTGGGAGGACGTGCGGTGACGATCCAGATCATCCGCCCCGCCGATCGCGCCGCCTGGTTGGCCTGCCGCCAGAAGGACGTCACCGCCTCCGTTGCCGCAGCCGTGCTCGGCGCTCATCCCTACGTGACCGCCTTTTCGCTTTGGGCCGAGAAGACCGGAAGGCTTTCCGCCGACGAGGAGGAAACCGAGGCGATGGAGCGCGGTACCCTCCTAGAGCCAGTTGTCGTCGAGATGATCCGCCGGCGCCAGCCCACATGGTCGGTGACCTACGAGAATGACCGCGCTTACTATCGCGACCCAACGCTTCGGATTGGCGCGACACCAGACGCCTTCGTCGATCGCCCCGACCGCTACGGCACCGGGAACTGCCAGATAAAGACCGCATCAGAGGCAGCCTATCGGGAGCAGTGGCTTGAGCCGGAGACTGGCGAAGTTGTTCCACCGACCTGGATCGCCGTCCAGGCGATCACCGAGGCGAAGCTGACAGGTTGCACATGGGCCTGCGTCGCCGTGCTGGTGATCACCTGGCAGGGAACGTTGCGGCTGCACATCGTCGACATCCCGATCCACGATCGCCTCTGGCGCCGACTTTGCGCCGCAGTCGCCGAGTTCTGGGAGATGGCTGGAACCGGCCGCGAGCCGGATCCGGACTGGCTGCGTGATGGCAACGTCGTGCTCGACGTCTACCGCGACAGCCGCCCGATTCGCCTCGATCTGAGCGCCAACATCGATCTCGACCGCGCCGCGGGAGAGTACCGAGATCTCAAGGCCGCCGAGGCGTCGGCACGCTCCAGTGCGGCGGTGCGGCGGCCGCAGATCATCTACGCGCTCAAAGACGCAGAGATCGCCGAGACCAAGAACTGGGAGATCGTCGCCCGCACCCAGCAGGGCGACCCCACGAAGCGCGTGCTGCGCATCAAGCCACGGAAGGAAAGAGCCCATGTCGGAGATTTCTAACGCCCCATCGATCGCCGGCCTAGGCCACAATCTGGCGACAACGGGCGACATCCTGCGCGACCGCTTCAAGCCGATCCTCGACGAGGTCGAGGACCTCGCACGGCGCGCAACCGCGCAGAAGAACGCGCTGACCGATGGCGCCATTGCCAACGACAACGAGCGCGATCCGTTTGTCTCGCTCGGCATCGAGGCCCGCAAGCTGGCGAAACGCCTTGCGGAAACCAAGCTGGCGACGACGAAACCGCTTCGTGATGAGGTCGCCGAGACCAACAGGTTCTTCGACACCATCATCGTGCGGCCCGAGACTATTCAGTCCGCCTTCGAGACCATCGTCGGCCGCTACGACGCCAAAAAGCGCGAGGAAGCCAGAATCGCGGCCGCAGAGGTGGCGCGGATTGCCCAGGAAGAGGCGAAGCGCAAGCTCGATGAAGCGGCATCATCGTCGCATAGTATCCTGGGCGATGTCCTGATGCAGGAAGCCGCCGACGCGGAAAACCGCGCCCAGGTCCTCGCCAATGAGGCCATCACGGCGGCATCGGGACCGACGCGCACCGAGGCCGGAACGATCTCGTCGACGGCGCGGTGGACCCACCGCATCACCGATCCGGCCAAGGTCCCGCTGGAGAAGCTGCGGCCATACATCTCGATCGACGACCTCGACAAGTTCGTCAGGGCCTACGTCCGCGCCAACAAGAACACGGCGCCGCTGGCCGGTGTCGAGATCTTCCAGGACCAGAAAACCCAGTTCCGCGGCTGAGCCTCGGGCAACATAACAGGAGATCTGAAGCGATGAACACCCAGTCCAGAGCGGTCGAGACCGTCGATCGTAATACCGGCGAGATCACCGAACTGCCAGCCGGCTACTCAGCCGGCAATCAGAGCCTGGCCGTTCAGCTGGCGATCGCCGAGCTCAATCAGGATGTCACCACAGCCAAGGCGTTCCCGCGCTCGGTCGCCAAGGTGATGCGCAATGTCACCGAGCTCGTCATGCTCGACGAGCAGACCGCAAAGGAATGCGTTTACGCGGTGCCGCGTGACGGCAAGACGATCCGTGGGCCCTCGATCCGCCTCGCCGAGATCATCGCATCGCAGTGGGGGAACTGCCATTGCGCCTCCCGCATCGTCCACGTCGACAAGATCGAGAAGTACGTCGAATCCGAGGGCATCTTTCATGATCTCGAAACCGGCCTGAAGCGCACCGCCCGGACCAGGAAGAACATCTCGAAGCGGGATGGCAGCCTTTACAGCCAGGACATGATCATGACGGCCGGCAATGCCGCTGCGTCAATCGGCATGCGCGAAGCTATCCTCAAGGGTGTCCCGAAGGCGGTCTGGCGACAGGCCTTCGATCACGCTGAAAACGTGATCCGCGGCGACATCACCACGCTGGTGGAGCGCCGTGAGGACGCCATGAAGGCGCTCGCCGGCATCGGCGTCACCCCTGACCGCATCTTCGCCGCGATCGGCGTCGCTGGTCTCGATGAGATCGGCGTCGAGGAACTGGCCGACCTCTTCGCCATGTACCAGGGCATCAAGAGCAAGGAGACCGACGTCGACGAGGTTTTCCCGCCCGTCAAGAAGGGTGGCGGCGATCAGCCGTCCAGTCTCAAAGGCAAGCTCGATCAGCTCGCCGGGGATGACGCCGGCAAGGACAAGGACAAGAAGTCCGCCGAGGAGAAGAAGCCGGCGGGAACGAAATCGGATGCCGGCACTCCAGCGGCATCCGAGAAGCCCGGCGAAAAGGGAACCAAAGCCGGGCAGGCGCCGTCGTCCGGCAAATCCCCCCCGACCCAAGCCCAGCCGGACGACGGCGACCCCATCGCAGTGGCGACGCGCCTCGGCCGCGCCGCCTACCGCAAGAACATGAGCGAACGCGCCGTCCCGGTCGACTTCAAGCAGGCCGGCCGGGAAGCGGAGCGCGATGCCTGGATCGCTGGGTTCAGGGATGAGGCCGACAAGGACAGCCCGGAACCAGGCGCGACCGAGGAGGACGAACGTTGATTTTCTTCCGGTTCAAGAAAGAGCCACAGGTCGAGCTCTCGGAAACAGACTTCAAACCCGACGAGATCGTGGTGACCTCACTCCTCGAGCGCAGCACGCAGAAGGTTGGCGAAACGCTCGATCACTTGCGGGATGGCGAAGCCGACCTCGAGCGTCAGATCAAGACGCTGACCGAGGAGCTCCGGCAGACCCGCATCGCCATCACCGCGTTCGACGCCGCCGGCGCCATCCTGGTGGGCAGCGATAAGGCTCCGCCACCAGCCAAGGTCGGCCGTCTGGTGCCGCGCGAGGTCGACGCGTGACCGTTGAGATCCATGTCCAGGACGTCGCCGTCTTCGCCAACGGCAGCAAGGTCGCCACGGTGACGAAGCCCGGCACCATGAGGGTGCCATCGAAGGCCGGCCCTGTCGATCGCGCCTTCAGCGTCGGCGACGTCGTCCTCGTCGATGGTCGCGGCATCGTGGTTGTGGCGCCGCTGAGTTTCGCCGGCGCCACCGAGATCGCGCGAGCCGTGATCGAAAACCATCCTGGTGCGGTCACCGATAGCCATTCGCTTCGCGCTCTGGCGACTGCTGTCATCGGCTTCGCCGCCCAGGTGGTGGCGCCCGAACCGGTCGCGGTGGCGATCGAATCTGCAGAATCGCCGGCGGCCTAAGCCTCGGCGCCAACAAAGAGAGATCGCAAATGTTTGATTTCATTGATCCACATGATGGTCCGGTTGTCGTTGGGCTCGAGCAGTTCGAAACGGTCTATGCCAAGAACCAGCCGCAGTATCGTCCGCTGCGGACCTTGCCTGGCCGGCAGGGAGACAGCGCGATCGCTCGCTTGTCGCCCACCGACGCCCAGCGGAAGGCCATTGCAGATGGCGCCGACCTCTATCTCGAACTGCTGCATTTCCGGGGGCCTCTCGCGCCTAGCCTCCTGATGGTCATGAGCGAGCCGGCTGACACCGACGTTTTCCGTGCGTGGTGGAGGGCCCAAACCGGCGGAACCTATCCGGTGGAACCGATAGCCAAGTCGGTAGAGGCCCAGGACACCCGGAGCGGGGTGAGGGATCGCACCACGAAGATCGTCGTCGATCATCTGGGTGTCGAAGCCGAGAAGGTGACAGACAAGGCCAGCTTCATCGAGGATCTCGGCGCCGACAGCCTCAGCCAGGTCGAGCTCGTCATGTCCTTCGAAGAGGAGTTCGGGATCGAAATCCCGGACGACGATCTGCTCTCGATCCAGACCGTCGGCGATGCCGTCAAATACCTCGAGAAGAGGGTGGGCTGATCGTGGTCGACCTGATTTCAACGCTCTCCGAGGCAGCAGCTCGCGGCGTCGAGGTGACGATAATCACCAACGACTATCCGGCGCCGATGATCCGCTTCAAATGGAAGCACGAGAGCAAATGGTGGGGTGCGATCAGCACCTATTTCGCAGCTGGCCTTGAGCTACGCGTCATCGACTATGACGGCGATTCGTCCAGTTGGGCGCTGATGCAAGGTAAGACCACTCTTGCTCATGGCGAAACCCACGAATGCCAGCCCTATTATCACTTCGACGCCTGCTTGTTGGCGGCGGAAGAAGCATTGAGGAGTGAGGTCAGCCGCCGCATTGCCTCAGCCCGCGCGAGGAGGCTCGCCCGTGGCTGAACACATGCATTTGATTGGCGCTGAAGATGTCCGTTCTGCCGGAAGCGCGATGCGCTCCGCCGCCGAGGACATGCGCAGCGCGGCTTTCTCAATCGACAGCGCCTTGGACCGCCATCAGAGGTTTCTCGACGACTGGCTTCAGCGATTGGAAGCCGCGCTCGAACGTGCTGCGCCGCCGAGTAAGACCGATACTCGGACAGAGGCCGAGCGCGACTACGACATGGACAGGTACAGCGCGAGATGAGTGCTCCTTTCACCCTCATCCGAGTCACCGACACCGAGACTACGGGGCTCGCCGATCCGAAAGAGCTCGTCGAAATCGGCTGGACCGACGTCCGCCTCTTCCCGACCGGCTGGGCGATCGAGAGCGGCCCGCATGCGCGCATCGTCAACCCCGGGATGCCGATCACACCCGGCGCGAAGTCTGCCCATCACCTCTTCGATGGAGACGTCGCCGACGGCATGGCGCCGGATGACGCCCGCGCGCTGATCGCCGCCGGCGCCGACTTCATCGCGTGCCACAACCTCTCCTACGACGCCCCGCTGCTGAAAAGCGGAAAGCCCGGGATCTGCACGTTCAAATGCGCGAAGGAGGTCTACCCGAACCTCGAGAGCCACAAGAACGGCGCGATCTGGTACGCGCTCGGCCTCGGCGACGGCGCGAAACAGATGGAGCCGGTGCATCGCGCTGGACCCGACAGTTGGACGACGGCGCACATCCTCCTTGATCTCCTGCGGGTTCTCGCCGTCGAGACCATGGTCGACATCTCAGCGAACCCGCTTCGCCTGCTCAAGATGCCCTTCGGCAAGCACTTCGGCGTGCCGTTTTCCGAAGTGCCGACCGATTATCTCGATTTCATCCTGCACAAATCGGACATGAGGAACGATCCCGACAAGGAGGACGTCGTCCACACCGCGCGCCTGGAATGGGTGAAGCGGACGTCTGAGCCTGCGACGGCGCGTCCTCCGGTGCAGCAGCAGTCAGCACGCCAGCCAGAGCAGGATCCCGACGCCTGGCGCAAAGAAATGGAGCGGGGGTTCTGATGGCGGAGGAATGGACAATCAACCGCGTCGTCTTCGCTCCCAAGGTCGCCGCCGACCTCCTCAACGACATGGAGGCGCGCGTCCTCCGCCACAACGCGCGGGTCCAGGAGTTGCTCGAGGCGAACAACCGATATCTGGAGGATGGCCGCAACTGGCGCATGATCCAGGAACTGCGCGCCGATGAAGGCAGCTCCGTCGAGATCCTCTGCGACAACCCCGATTTCAACGGCCAGCCCAACAACGCGGTGATCTGCTGCGGTGATTGGACGGACTGGCAGGATATCCGATTCACCGGCGACACCATCGACGACGCCCTCGGCGCCGCAATGGTCGCCTACACGCAATGGAGAAGGAAGAACCATGGCTGAGAAAGCATTCCCAACAGGTGCCGTGCTGTCCGTCGTCGTCGACGTGCTCGTTTCCGAAAACCACATGCAGGGCATCTATGAGGTCCTCGGGTGGATGACGGGCGAGAGCCTTTACACCCATCAGCTGCCGCGCGTCGGCCGCGAAGCTACACCGGTGATCCTCGCTTTGCACCCCGAGCTTGAGGCCGCCGTAGCTGAGGCCGAACAGGTCAACGGCGACAACTGGCGCGAATGGCTGGCGACCTGGAAGGCGCGCTATGGCGAGACTATCACGGTCCCGCTGCTGACGATCGAGCAGCATGAGCGCATCGACCCGGTGTCGGAACTGGCGGAGATGGTGCCGCCAGAGAAACTGATGATCGTCGAGGTCAAGTGATGACCAGCCTCCGCGCCCACAAGACTGGCGAGGTCCTCGCCGCGCTCGGCAACCACCAGGTCACGACAGGCGCCACGCTTGCCGCGGCGGTCAATGTCAGCGAGCGCACGATCTACCGTTATGTGCGCGAGCTTCGCGCTGCTGGTCACCCAATCCTGTCGGAAGCCGGCATGGGTTACCTGCTGAAGGCACCCAAGCCAGAGGTCGGCCGCGCATGAGCGAGATCCGCGCATGGTCGCCACAGCAGGCCGCCGCGCTCGACGCCGTCGCCGCGTGGTACGGCAGCGGGCTAAGCAGAAAGCAAGTCTTCCGCGTCTTCGGCTACGCCGGTACCGGAAAGACGACGCTGGCGCGCCACTTCGCCGAGGGCCTGCGCGGCGCCGTCCTCTACATGGCCTACACCGGCAAGGCCGCCATGGTGATGCGCAAGAACGGTTGCGCTGGCGCCATGACGATCCACGCAACGATCTACGAAGGCGATTTCAATCATGAGACCGGCGTCAAAAAGTTCGTGCTGCGCGACGTCGACGAGCTCGCCGATGCCGCGCTGTTCGTGATCGACGAATGCTCGATGGTCGACGAGGAGATCGGCAAAGACATCCTGTCGTTCGGCGTTCCCGTCCTGGTCCTTGGCGATCCCGCCCAGCTGCCGCCGGTCAAGGGCGGCGGCTTCTTCACCGACGCCGATCCGGATGTGATGTTGACCGAGATCCACCGGCAGGCTGCGGAAAACCCGATCGTCAGAATGGCGACCACGATCCGCGAAGGCGGTCGGCTCGAATACGGCACCTACGGCGTCAGCGAAGTGATCCGGCGCGCCGCGCTCACCCAGGATCACGTCATGCAGGCCGGCCAGGTCCTCGTCGGCCTCAACAAGACGAGGACCTCCTACAACACCCGCATGCGCGAGATCCTCGGACGCGCCAGCCCGTTGCCAGAGCCGGATGATCAACTCGTCTGCCTGAAGAACGACCGCAATAAGGGCATCTTCAACGGAGGCCTGTGGAAGGTCGTCGAGATGCTGAAACGGCGGAGGGGGCACCTGAACGACCACTGCGTTCGCATGCACGTCGCCTCGCTCGACTTCGAATCGACGACGCCTGTCGACATCCGCGTCCGCCAAGAGTTCTTCCTTGGTCAGGGCAACGAGGTGCCGTGGAAGGAGCTCAGTGGCCTGCAGCAGTTCGACTACGGCTACGCGCTCACGGTCCACAAGGCCCAGGGCAGCCAGTGGGAAACCGTCTGCCTCTTCGACGAATCCAGCAACTTCAGCACGGACCGCGCGCGCTGGCTCTACACGGGCCTGACGCGCGCGGCCGAGAAAATCACGGTGGTGATGTGATGACCAGCAAGCACAAGCTTTGGGCGATCGCCTTCGTCTGCGTGGCCCTGGCGTCGATCGCCATGCACGTCAGCAAGCATGATGGCTGCATCGCGTTCTGCACCAACATCGCGAACGCGGGAGGCGGTTGATCCACGACGAGCGCTGAAATCCCGACCGGCATCCCGCCGGCGGTGAGCATGAGGAGCATTGGAATGGCAACGATCAAGAAGCTGACGGATTGGAAGGCGAGGCGCGTCAGCGCATCGCTGACCATCACCGGTCTCAATGCCAAGGGGGAAGAGATCAAGATCACCGGCGTCCCCGTCATCGAGGCGGGGCGGAAGGGCAGGGGTCCCATCGTCGCCGACAAGGCCGGCACCAAGTTCGAACTGGTTTCGAGCTGAGGACGTCTCGATGGACATCGCGCCCTTCCTCGCGAGGGGCGCGGTCAAGACAACGATGGTGATGTGATGGAAGCCCAAGCCTATCCGCTGACCTGGCCTGATACGATGCCGAGGACTGCCGCCAAGGTGGCCTCGAAGTTCCAGACCGGCTTATCCGCCGCGTTGAAGAACGTTCGCGGCTCGCTGGAGCGCTTCGCCGGCGACAGCGGCAAGAAGGTCGCCAACCTGGTGATCTCGTCCAATGTCACGCTTGGCGTCGAGCGCCCCGCCGATTCGGGCGTCGCCGTCTGGTTCGTCTGGGACGGCATGCAAGTCTGCATCGCCGTCGACCGCTATCCGAAGGTCGAGGATAACCTCCAGGCGATCCATCACATCGTTGAAGCAAGACGAACCGAGATGCGCCACGGTGGCCTCCACATCGTGCGCGCCACCTTCCGCGGCTTCACCGCGCTGCCGGCGCCGGCGAAGAAGGGTTGGCGCGAGGTCATGGATTTCCTGCCGCAGGACGATCCCCAGATCACCCATGACGTCATCGAGAGCCGCTTCAAGCGGCTCGCCGCGCAGCGCCATCCTGATCGGCCGGGCGGCTCCCACGAGGCCATGACCGAGCTCAACAACGCCAGAGAACAGGCCCTGAAAGAGAAAGGTGCGTGATGGCCGATGACCCGAAAGAACCGGTGACCCCATCGATGGACGACAAGGCGACGCCGTCGCCGCCCACCAGGACCACCGAGCAATACGACGCCGACTGCCGAAACGGCATCCAGAGAGTCGGCAAACCCAAGGACAGGAAGGACAAGTAGATGGCCGGCTCACTCAATCGCGTATTCCTCATCGGCCACCTTGGCGCCGACCCCGAGATCCGCCGCCTCAACAGCGGCGATCCCGTCGTCAACATCCGCGTCGCCACCTCGGAGAGCTGGCGCGACAAGAACTCCGGCGAGCGCAAGGAAAAGACGGAGTGGCACAACGTCGTCATCTTCAACGACGGGCTCGCCAAGGTTGCGGAGCAATACCTGAAGAAGGGCGCCAAGGTCTACGTCGAGGGTCAGCTGCAGACCCGAAAGTGGCAGGATCAGTCCGGCAACGACCGCTACACGACCGAGATCGTGCTGCAGAAGTTCCGTGGTGAGCTTCAGATGCTCGACACCAAGAACAGCGGCGGCGACAGCAACGAAGGGCGCGGCCAGCGCAACGATGACTACGGCTCGCGCAGCGGCGGCGGCCGGCAGAGCGACTTCGGCAACAGTGGCGGTGGTGGGGGGCGGCCGAGCAGAGAACTAGACGACGAAATTCCATTTTCTATGGAGTGGCGTTGATGGGGGAGATCTGGAAGCTCTCTCCGTCGGTCGAAGGCATCGAGGTAAGCAACCTCGGGCGCGTCCGGGTGATCCCTTACGCCAAGGAAATGCCTTACGGCGGATTACGGACGTACGGCGGCCATGCATGGCACGGCACCATAAGCAGAGATGCGAGCCGACCTCGTCGGGTGTTCGGCTTTCGCGGCAAGACCCATAAGGTTCACCGCTTGGTGTGTGAGGCCTTCCGAGGCCTTGAGCCATTCCCAAACGCCGACGTCATACACCGCAACGGCGATACGCTGGACAACGTCGAGACCAACCTTCGCTGGGCGACGCGCTCCGAGATCGTGTCCCAAATGTCGATCGGAGTGGCTGCATGAGCGCCGACGCTCCCAAAGTCGATGGCGTCGTCGCGGCCGTACGCGCCGACCTTCTCCGCCGCTCCGAGCTTGGTATCGCCAAGTATGGCGTCACGCTCGATCGCACCGACCTCAACCTGCGCGACTGGCTTCAGCATGCCTACGAGGAAACCCTCGACCAGGCCAACTATCTGAAGCGCGCCATCATCGAACTGGACCAGAAAAATGTATAAGATCGACGTTCTCGATCACGGCTTCGTCCGTCTTGTCGAGCATATGGGCTCTGACCTGTCCGTCGTGCGCGCTGCGCGTGTCAGCTATGACGCCGCCTGGCGCGCCGGCGAGGACGAGGGCAGCGACGCCAAGCTGATCCGCTACCTCTGGAAGAACCACCACACTTCGCCGTTTGAGGCCGTGGAATTCCAGTTCGAGGTCAAGGCGCCGATCTTCGTCTTGCGCCAGTGGCACCGGCATCGCACCTGGTCCTACAACGAACTGTCGGCGCGATACCGGGAGTTGCCGGAGGAGTTCTATGTGCCCGACCCGGCTCAGATCGGCATCCAATCCGCGTCAAGCAAGCAGGCGCGCGACATCGATGAGACCGACGGCAAAGCCTTGGTCGACCGCCGCGTCGAGGTCTCCATGCTGCGCCAGCACTGTGAGCAGGCGTTCGCGCTCTACCGCGAATTGCTCGACAAAGGCTGGCCTCGCGAGCTCGCTCGCTCCGCGCTGCCGGTCAACACGTACAGCCACATGTTCGCCAAGGTCGACCTCCGCAACCTACTCGGCTTCCTCGACCTGCGCTGCCACTCCCATGCGCAATACGAGATCCGGGTATACGCAGAGGCGATGCGCGAGCTTGCGCGCGCCGTAGCGCCGGTCTGCATTGGGGCATGGGAGGCTGCAAAAGCCTGATGGTCGCCTATTCCTTCAAGTCGCACTTCGCGCCACCGATCCTGGCTGGGACTAAACGGCAGACCATCCGCGCCGACCGCAAGCGTCACGCGCGCGCCGGCGAGCAGCTGCAGCTCTACACCGGCATGCGGACGAAGCAATGCAAGCTGATCGGTCGGGCGACGTGCATTGGCGTCGATCTAGTGATGCTCAACTTTGCTGATCATGGAGTGGTCAGGATCAACGGCATCGTGCTGTTCTCCGACGCCGCAATGCAGAGGTTTGCGCATAGTGACGGCTTCACCTCATGGGCTGACATGCGGGCGTTCTGGCGTGACAACCATCCCGGCGTCGAGGTCTTCGATGGCGTGCTGATCCGGTGGGGTGATCTCGCATGACGCTCGACGCCGTCCGCGCCAGGCTCACCGCCGGCGACATGCTGCACATGCAGCTCGTCGACAGCCAGCGCGTCTGGTGGTTCGAAGATCCGTGGGAGCAGATCGCTGACGGCATCGCGGAACGGCTGAAGGCCGCTGGCGAGATCGTCGAGCTCGGCGACAGCCTCTTCGGGATCACCGGCAACTCTCAGTCATGGACCATAGGGGGGGGGCGTGGCTGATCGCATTCGCTGCCTGATCCCTTATTGCCGGCGCACCAAGCGCGCGCTGCCAGATCTCGTCACGGTCGATCGAGAAGGCTACGACGCTGGCTATACGGTCACGACCGATATCGCCGAGGAATGGATTTGTCATGATCACTGGCGTGCCGTCCCGGCCGCGACGCGCCGGCTGCTGGCGGCCGCTAAGCGCAAGGTGAAACGCGTCAAGACGCTGACTTCGCTTCTCGTCTTCTCGCGCGTATGGGCCCGGGCGAAGCGCCAGGCCACCGAAGGAGCGGCAGGGATATGACGCCGACCATCATTCATCGCTTTGAGATTCCGCTGCGTGACGCGCTCGGCCTCCTGATCGGTGAGGAGCACGCTGGCTCGAGCGAGGGCTGGAAGATCACGGTTGAGGAGGAATCCCTCGTCGTCGACCTGGTCGAGCCATGGGCCGGCAAGCATTCCATCGCGGTCCCTGCCGACTTCGACCATGACAAGCTGCTGGCGATGATCGAGGCGGGGGAATTCAAGCTGCCACCACCAGAGAAGCCACAAGTCTCAGAAGCGGATTCGGTCAACCGGATTCCCGAAAAGCCGGTCTCCGGTCAATCAGAGCGCAAAGGCGGCCCGCTCGCGCAGCGCGCCGCGATCGCCTGTGGGGAAAAGGGCTTCTGGACCTTTATCGGCAAGCGATTCGGCGTCACCGTGGCCTCGGCCGACGACGCCGCGACCTGGCTGAGGGCCCAGTGCGGAATCATGAGCCGCGTCGATCTCGACTACGATGAGACGGCCGCCGGGGTCTTCCGCGAGATCGACAAGCTGTACCGGCTCTGGCTGGAGGGCTTCGACTGATGCCGCGCCGGCAGATCGACCTTCCACCAACCCTTGTCCCGATCGGACTCAGCCGAATCGAGGCCGCCGCTTTCATCGGGGTCGGCGCCTCGCTGTTCGATGAGATGGTCAAGGATGGCCGCATGCCGAGACCGAAAGCGATCAACAGCCGCACCGTCTGGGATCGCCGCGCCGTGGAACGCGCATTTGACTTGCTGCCCGGAGGCAGCGACGATGGAGGAGGAGAGTGGGACGTCGAGACCTGATGCCCAGGAAATTCGCGCAGAAATATATCGTCGAGGACCGCACCGACGGCGTCCTCCGATTCTATTTCCGGCGAGGTAAGGCGCCGAAGATCCCGCTCCCGTGCGTTCCCGGCACCGACGAATTCAACGAGGTCTACTACAAGGCGCTGAGGGGCGAGATTGAGCCGAAGGCCAAGGGCGGACCGCAGTTGGCGGCCAAAGGTACCTTCCGCTGGCTTTGCGAGCAGTATTACGCCTCGGCCGAGTTCAAGCACCTCGATCCGGCGACGCAGCATGTCCGCCGCGGCATCCTCGAGCATTGCTGGGAGGAGCCGATCAAGCCGAAATCGACCAAGTTGGTAGGCGACATGCCGATTGCCGCGTTCACCGCCAAGGTGGTGCGCATGCTTCGCGACCGCAAGGCGGAGCTGCCTGAGGCCGGGAATGGCCGCGTCAAAGCGATTCGCCAGGTCTTTAAGTGGGCGATGGAGCCCGCGGTCGATCACGCGCAATCGAACCCTGCCCGTGATATCGCCTACTTCAAGGCGACCGGCGACGGGTTCCACTCCTGGACGATCGAGGAAGTCGAAAAGTTCGAGGAGCGCCACCCGATCGGCACCAAGGCGCGCCTGGCGCTGGGCCTCCTCCTCTATACCCTGCAGCGACGCAGCGATGTCGTCCTGTTCGGCCGGCAGCACGTCCGCAACGGCGTCCTGAAGTTCACCCAGCAGAAGAACCGTCGCCACAAGGCGGTCACGCTCGAAATCCCGGTTCATGCCAAGCTGCAGAGCATCATCGACAACAGCCCATGCGGGGATCTCACCTTCCTGGTGACCGAGTTCAGGAAGCCGTTCACCGTCAACGGATTTGGTAACTGGTTCCGCAAACGGTGCAACGAAGCCGGTCTCCCACACTGCAGCGCCCACGGCCTCCGCAAGGCGGGGTCAAGCCGCATGGCGGACCGCGGCGCCACCGAGCACCAGATCATGTCGATGACCGGACACCAGACCTCGAAAGAGGTGAACCGCTACACCAAGGCGGCGCGCCAAAAAGTGATCGCGAGGACCGCCGTCAAGCTCCTGGATGACGACGATCCGGCATCTGAACCGTGAACAAAAGTGTCCAGAAAATAGGGTGGTGCGAAAAAGCTGGACACTTTTGGCCTCTAACTATCTGATTTTGTTGAGGCGAAAAAAGCGATGGTGCCCAGAGGCGGATTCGAACCACCGACACGCGGATTTTCAGTCCGCTGCTCTACCAACTGAGCTATCTGGGCCTCGCCGGCAAACGAGATTTCGCAGGCCGGATTTCTTGAAGACGCCGCCGGCGCCCCTAGAAAGCGCGTGGGTTATAGCACGGGAATTCAGCCTGTCCAGCGCCTAAGCACGGATTTCAGCCGGGAAAAGAAAACCACCGAAAGACGGCGGCAAAACAGCTGATATCGTGCGCTTACGGCTCGTCCTTGGGCGCCGGGTTTTGCTCCGGCCCTTCGCCTTCTTCCTCTGCGTTGCGCCCGGGGATGACGTAGGCGCCCTTCAGCCAGCGATTGAGGTCGATGTCCTTGCAGCGCGCCGAGCAGAACGGATAGTGCTCGCGCACCGATGCCTTGCCGCATTCGGGGCAGGGGCGCCGGGGGCGCAGCGGCGTGACCTTGTCGTCCAGGCTCATGGGCGCGCGGTGAGCCAGCTCGCATGCACCTTGAAGCCCTCGCCGGCAAGCAGGGCCGTCGTCTCGTAGAGCGGCAGGCCGACGACGTTGGTGTAGGAGCCGACCAGCTTGACGACGAAGGAGCCGGCGAGGCCTTGCACGGCATAGCCGCCGGCCTTGCCGCGCCATTCGCCGGAGGCGACATAGGCGTCGATCTCCTCGCGCGGCAGCCGCTTGAAGCGCACCCGGGTCTCGACCAGCTTCTGGCGCAGTTTGCCGCCCGGCGTGATCAGGCAGATGCCGGAATAGACCCGGTGCGAACGGCCGGAGAGCAGGCC